>JALQZD010000354.1 GCA_023258495.1 Polaribacter sp. | reverse complement strand
CAATGTACATTTTAGACGAGCCAAGTATTGGTCTTCATCCAAAAGACACGGAGCGCTTGATTGAGGTTCTTCTTAAACTAAGAGATTTAGGCAATACGGTTATTGTGGTGGAGCATGACGAGGACATTATGCGGGCCGCAGACCACATAATAGACATTGGTCCTGAAGCGGGACGTTTCGGCGGCTCTGTTATGGCGGAAGGCCCCCTGAAAGATTTATTAAAGAAACCGAGATTACACAAATTGCAATCGCAGGAGGTGTATCGGCCAATTCTGAAATTAGAAAAAAATTACAAGTTGCAGAAAAACATTGGGGCTGGAAAACCTATGTTCCTAAATTTGAATTTACCACAGATAATGCAGCAATGATAGGTATTGCAGGATATTTTCAGTACATCAATAAAAAAGATGCTGATTTCGGAGTTACGGCAAAGGCCAGACTAAAAGTAACAGAATAAAAAAAATCCTGACCGTATAAGTCAGGATTCGTTTTGAAATTATTTTTGGAACATTACCTCACAACTTTTATTGAGCAGCCAATGGCACGAGTTTCTGTTTTTGAAGGCTGTTTACCACTTAATAATGCATCAACAGCATTTTCAACATATTTCTCGGTTACTTTTCTAGGGTCTCTTGAACTATTGTCAATCGCGCCAATATATTCAACCGTCATATTCGGTTTGCTAACAATAAATACATGAGGTGTTCTAGATGCTCCAAACTTCGGATACACTTTTTGCCCTTCATCAAATAAGTATGGGAACGTAAAACCCTTTTCTTGTGCTCTAACTTTCATTTCTGGAAAACCATCCCCAGGCATTGCGACAGGATCATTCGGATTAATGGCAATTACAGGAAAACCAAGTCCTTTGTATTTTTTATCCAACGCAATGATTCGATCCTCATTAGCTACAGAATATGGACACATATTACAGGTAAAAATGATCATAAATCCTTTTGCATCTGAATAATCCGATAACGAAACCATCTTATCATCGATATTCTTGAGTTTAAAATCTTCAATTGTATCCCCTATTTTATAACCATCATCGGTAGGCAGCGTAAAAGCAAAAGCAATAGCAACAAGGACAAGAGTCAATATTGATTTGAAATGTTTCATAATTTATAAATTTAAAAAGGTTTGCAATTCTTTATATAATGTTTCTCGAGTGAATGACTGTTCAAAAAACTTTCTATTTGTACTATTGTAGAAAAGCGTTGCTGGTATGGCGCCCGACCAGGATTCATCAATAGCCTGAATCCAAACATCCTCATTGGCATCATCTAAAAGAACCACTTTGCTTTTGATATTTCTCTGTTTCAGAAACGGTAATAGTTTCGTGTCTTTCTTATTTGGAAAATCCAGACTCACCAATAACACTTCTATATTTCGATCCTTGAACTCAGCTTCTAATTCTTCAAAATATGGTAACTCTTTTACACAGGGGGCACACCAGGTCGCCCAAAAGTTTACTACATAATTTTTATGATCTTTTCGCTCAAGTAAAGGTTTTAATTCCTTGTAATTTAATGTTTGAACAACATAATTATTTGTTACGATATCAGATTGAATTTCTTTCTTTTCTGATTTACATTGCACAAATAAGAGCAACACATAAAGAAGTAAACTGTTCTTAAGCATGTTTAAAGTTAAGTTTTAAATATCGTTGATGCATTATATTAACGATAGATTAACAGAAAGTAAGAAGCGATAACTATCCGAAAATATCGTTCAGTATTTTGGCAAGGCGTAATCCACCTTTCTGCAATTGTTCACGCACTATCGGGAAATACAGGTACGAATATCTATATCTCAATTTTTGGCCAACCTTCACAGAGTTATAGGCCTTAACTGTAAGATTTCGAGTTTCGTACATCCAATCGGTAACACTTCCGTCTTGAATTGCCTTAATTTGATTTTTTGAAAGTTGTTCGGCACTGTTCGCTAATTCGATATAGCTCATATTGAAACTATCAATCATTTTTGTATCCCAAACACTATGAAGATTGGTTCCATTATTAAACCATCGTACTTGAATATCGTTACCGCCTTTGTCTTCTGCCCTTCCAATGTGCAATGGCTGATGTAAATCACCTACTAAATGCACCAGCATTTTCAAATGGAATACTTTATCTTCATTAGAGCTATTCTCATCTTTCAATACTTTCGTACAATATGCTATCGCATAAATGATATCTCCTGCAGGATTTCTTTTAGACGGATCATATTTTTCTCCAATTGGGAAATTTACATAGTGCCAAGGATTGTATTTTGTATACTTTCTATCGGATTTGATTTCATCAGCATAGGTAGAAACAAATGCAAGACTTTGTCCTTTTAACAACCTATCAATATTCCTTTTTGCTCTATTTGTAAGATGTTTTTCAGCAATTCTACCTGTAACTCGATGTCCATTTTGACCCCAAAAATCTGTTGCTAAAATTGAGTTGGAAATCAAGCAACAAAGAATTAACGAAATGTATATTTTTTTCATAGTTATATAATTGAGCAACAAAAATAATTAAAATCTAGAGTCCAAATTTGTAAATAATAAATTTATTTTTATATCTTTATAATATCATTTTAATATTATAAAATTATGAAAGAAGAAAAAATCATTAAACCTACCAATGGGTACCTGATGTTATTGGTAACCCTAGTATTATTTTTCGGAAGTATATTTTATGCTTTCAATCAAGAAAATCCACTTTATCTTATTGTTACGGCAATAAGTTTCTTAGGTTTTTTTGGTTTTATTCTCGTCAACCCAAATACTTCTAAAGTTATCTTATTATTCGGTAAATATGTTGGAACCGTGAAAGACAACGGCCTATATTGGGCAAATCCATTTTATACGAAAAAGAAAATTTCATTACGAGCTTCCAACTTTGATAGTGAACGATTAAAGGTGAATGATAAGCTGGGAAATCCGGTGATGATTTCTACCATTTTAGTTTGGAGAGTAACAAACACCTATAAAGCCGCTTTTGACGTCGATAACTACGAAAACTTTGTTCGTGTTCAAACAGATGCCGCTGTTCGTAAACTTGCCAGTATGTATCCGTATGACAACTTCGCAGATGAAGGGCATGATGAAGATATCACGCTGAGATCGAGTGTAAACGAAGTTTCAGAAACGCTAGAAAAGGAGCTTGAAGAGCGCTTGGCTATCGCGGGAATCGAAGTTTTAGAAGCTAGAATTGGCTATTTGGCATATGCCCAGGAAATCGCAAGTGCCATGTTAAAACGGCAACAAGCTACAGCGATTGTTGCAGCTCGTCATAAAATAGTAGAAGGTGCTGTAAGCATGGTAGAAATGGCTTTAGAGGAATTGAATAAAAAAGATATTGTTGCACTTGATGAGGAGCGTAAAGCTGCCATGGTCAGTAATCTTATGGTTATTCTTTGCGGCGATAAAGAAGCGGCACCCGTTGTGAATGCAGGTACATTAAATCATTAACCTTTAAACTTAATCATTGTGGTAGAATACAAAGTTGTAACCTGGAAAATGGGTCTTACTAAAAATAATGAACGTTTAGAAGACACTTTAAACGAGTATGCCAGAAACGGCTGGAAAGCAATTCAAATAGGCGAACAATCCGCAAGAATTGTATTTGAAAGAGACAAAAATCGATAAATGAGGATTTTTAAAGAAGAACAACGGTTTACACAAACATGGCTAGTTGTAGTTATGTTGATGAGTACATTGGTTCCTTTCGGTATCATTATAAATGAATTCACCAAGGAGAAAAGCACAATGACCATCAACGAATTATTCTTAGTAATGACCATTATGCTTGTAGCTGTTGTTCCTATTTTCTTTTTCAAATTATACACTCGAATCGATGAAAAGGGTGTTCATTACCGGTTTTTCCCAATCCATTTCAATTACAAATCGGTGTATTGGAATGAATTAGAAAAGTGTTTCGTCAGAAAATACGATCCCATATCAGAATATGGCGGATGGGGATTTAAAGGTGGAGCGTTGTGGAAAAAATCAAATGGAAAAGCCATTAATGTAAGCGGTGAAATTGGAATCCAACTATATTTTAAAAACGGCAAAAAGCTTTTAATAGGCACACAAAAAGAAGCTGATGCAAATAGCGTCCTAAAAACCTATTTAGATAAAATTGAAACGTAAAGACGAATTTTTAAACACCTATTTCATGATCGCTGGATTTCTATTCACAATCCTTGCATGGGTTTATGTTGCCTTTAGTTTTTCTGATTTGCCTGACAAAATTGTGGGTCATATGGATTTAAATGGTAATGTAAATCGATATGATTCAAAAAACACAATATGGTTCTTACTGATATTGTTTACCGGATTGCAAATTGGATTTGTTCAGTTAGGCAAGTACATCACTACATTGAATCCAAAACAGCACAGTAGAACTCCACTACTCTCTTCTATCCCTTTTTTAGGGTTGGTACTTATTGGGATGTGTTATATGATTATTCAAAAATCAATTGATATCAATTACAATACGAATGCTATGATGATTGGTTTAGTGGTGACTACAGTCGTACTGTTGATTTTTGTTTTTAGTTATTCCTTAAAATCACAGAAAAAATGATCAGAGTTCTATTCATCCTATTCTTATCCGTATTGAATTCTGCGATTGTTTTTTCTCAGATTACATCCGAAGAAATCATAATTAATAATTATGAAATTCAACTCCCTGGCACATTAACGTATTCCTCCGAAACTTCTCCACTGCTTATTTGGGTGCATGGTTCTGGAAATGTGGATCGAAATGGAAATCAAGCCGGAATGCCAGTTGGCGCCAATTATATTCAGCAAGTTCGAGAAAAATTAACTGCATCAGGTTTAGCTTTTTTTAGTTATGACAAACGCACAGCTAATCCGAAGAACATCGGTTTTATGCAGCAAAATGGTGTTTTAATTGGAGACTTTGTTGATGATGTTAAAGAGGTAATCAACCATTTTAAGAATAGGAAGAAATTCTCAAGCATTACTTTAATCGGTCATAGTCAAGGCTCTTTAATATCCATGTTAGCATCAGCAAACGTTGATAAAGTGATTTCCCTGGCAGGCCCAGCAAAAACTATAGATAAAACCATTATCAGGCAGGTTTCTGGTCAAAGCAAAGAATTAGGCGAATTATGTATTTCTTATTTTAAACAATTAAAAGATTCGGGAGAAATCAAAACAGTGGACCCAAGATTAATCACATTATTTGCAAAACCCAATCAACCATTCTTCAAATCATGGATAGAAAAAGATCCCGTAAAAATCATTGAAAACCTGAGTAAACCTATCCTAATTGTTAATGGAGATAAAGATTTACAAGTTCCTTCGTCAGAGGCAAAGGCATTACACGAAGCGAATACAACATCTCAATTAGTGATCATTAAGAATATGAATCATGTATTGAAAGAAATAGAAAAAAGTGAGGATAATTTGGCCTCGTATCGAAACCCAACATTTGCAATTTCAAAAGAATTGATCGTTACGATAACAAGATTTGTAAAAGAGTAATATGGCAAAGAAAAAAGCATTTGCGTTACGGATTAACGAAGATATGTTTAAGGCCATTGAAAAATGGGCCTCAGACGAATTTCGATCAACCAATGGACAGATTGAATGGATGCTTATGACATCTCTTAAAGACGCAAAAAGAGATCCAAAAAAGCATGAAAAAGACGATGATTAACAAGTAACCTCTTGGCTCTTAAATACAAATCATTTGAAAGCACTCAATTTTATTGAGTGTTTTCTTTTTGGTATCTTAGACATCAAATTTTTTAGAAATCAGAACATGAGAAAAACACTTTCTTTAGTGCTGTTCATCTGTACAGCAGCCTTATTTGGACAGAAACTAAATATGGATTTAGTTAAAAACCTCAAACCGAGAAATATCGGACCCGGAGGTATGAGTGGAAGAGTAACTTCTATTGATGTTGTGCATTCTAATCCAGATATCATTTACGTGGGTACTGCCTCGGGTGGTGTATGGAAATCGACTTCTGGCGGAATTAAATGGACACCGATTTTTGAAAAGGAAGTAACCGCTTCGATTGGTGCAGTAGCCATTCAGCAATCAAATCCAAGTGTCATTTGGGTTGGAACCGGTGAGGGAAATCCACGAAATAGTTTAAATGGTGGTTATGGCATATACCGATCCTTAGATGCCGGAAAAACTTGGCAATTAATGGGTCTTGAAAAAACGAGGCATATTCATAGAATCATTGTCGACCCCAGTAACCCGAATGTTGTGTATGCAGGGGCAATCGGTTCACCTTGGGGTGAACATGAAGAACGCGGCGTATACAAAACAACCGACGGTGGAAAAACATGGAACCGTATTTTATTCAATAACATCAAAACAGGTACCGCAGATTTGATTATGGATCCATCCAATCCGAATAAACTATTTGCTGCTATGTGGGAGCACAAAAGAGATCCATGGTTTTTTAAGTCTGGCGGAAAAGGAAGTGGATTATACATGACACATGATGGTGGCGAAACCTGGAAAAAAATTACAGATAAAGAAGGCTTCCCAAAAGGAGATTTAGGAAGAATTGGTGTTGCTATTTCAAGGTCGAATCCAGATGTTGTATATGCCTTAGTTGAAGCTAAGAAAAACGCGCTCTACAAGAGTGAGGATGGCGGATTTTCATGGAAAATGATCAACAATAAATCAGATATTGGAAATCGACCTTTCTATTATTCTGAAATTTATGTCGATCCACAGAACGAAAATCGTGTCTATAGCATTTTTACCTATGTGAATGTTTCGACAGATGGTGGTAAGTCATTCAAACAATTAATGGGTGCTTATGGCGTTTCGAACGGAGTACACCCAGATCATCATGCTTGGTGGATTCATCCGAAAGATGGTTCATTTATGATTGATGGAAATGACGGTGGATTAAATATCTCCAAAGACCGAGGTAAAACGTGGCGATTTATTGGGAATATTCCAGTGGCACAATTCTATCATATCGCAGTAGACAATGAGTACCCATATAACGTTTATGGTGGCTTACAAGACAACGGATCTTGGAGAGGGCCAGCCTATGTTTGGAAAGATCAGGGAATTCGAAATTCATATTGGCAAGAAATAAGTTTTGGTGATGGATTTGATGTTGTTCCAGACAAAGATGATTCTCGTTACGGATGGTCTATGAGTCAACAGGGAAACGTGGTTCGTTATGATCATATTACAGGTAATAATTACGGTGTAAAACCAACCCATCCCAATCCGGATGTGAAATTGAGATTTAACTGGAATGCAGCCATAAATATTGATCCTTTTGATAATAGTACACTTTACTTCGGAAGTCAATTCGTTCATAAATCAACAGATAAAGGTTTGACTTGGGAAGTGATTTCTCCTGATCTAACGACGAACAATCCTGCCAAATTAAAACAAGCAGAGAGTGGTGGTTTAACGATGGATGCTACTGGTGCGGAAAACCACTGTACAATCTTAGTAATCGAACCTACACCGCTTGAAAAAGATGTGCTTTGGGCAGCGACGGATGACGGGCAAGTTCATTTGACAAAGGATGGAGGTGCAAACTGGACGAATTTATCAAAAAACCTAAAGGATTTACCGGCCAATAGCTGGATTACACAAATTAAGGCGTCGAACAAGAATAAAGGTGAGGCATTATTAGTAGCGAATGACTATCGACGATTCAATTATGCACCTTATGTGTATAGAACTACTAATTATGGAAGAAGCTGGACAAGAATTGTTGATGAGAGTGATGTTGCCAGTTATGCCTTAAGTATTGTTGAAGATCCAGTGGAAAGAAACTTATTGTTTTTAGGAACCGATGACGGACTTTATATTTCTGTCGATGCCGGTCGAAACTGGCAAAAATGGACAAATGGTTTTCCGACAGTATCGGTAAAAGACTTGGTAATTCACCCTAGAGAACATGACCTTGTCATCGGAACTTTTGGTAGAGCTGTTTGGGTATTAGATGATATTAGACCATTGCGAGCTATTGCTGCAAATTCAAAAGTGTTGAATGGAAATATAGAATTGTTTGAGCCACCTGTTGCCTATCAAGCGAGTTATCAACAACCCACAGGAACACGATTCGGCGGTGATGCCTTATATCATGGCGAAAACAAATCGAGAGGTGCGTTAATCACGTATTATTTCAATCCTGAGAAAAGTAAAAAGGGCGTATCGACAGCAAGAAAAGATTCTATTTTCCTCGAAATATATAAGGGTAATGAGAAAATTAGAACTCTAAAATACAAAGCTCCAAAAGAGCAGGGAATGTATAAAGTTCGTTGGGGAATGGATGAAAAAGGTGTCGACAGACCGTCGAGAAGAATTCGTAATTCAACTAGAGAACCAGGAGGTGTACAGGTGATTCCTGGTGAATACACTTTGAAACTAAAATATAAAGATCAGGTATCCGAAGAAAAAATTACTGTGCAATTCGACCCTAGATTGCAACTATCTGATGAAGCTATCAAACAAAAGTATGATGCTCAAAAGGAGTTGGAAAACCATCAGGCTAATATTTCAAAAATGGTAAAGCAATTGGTAGAAAACAAAAATGCAATTGGTGCTTTTGAGAAGAAGTTATCTTCTGAAGACAAAACCAAATACAAAGAAGAGATCAAATTATCTAAAGAGATGTCGAAAAAATTAGAAAATCATATCGCTTTGTTTATGGGTAAAATCGACAGACGTCAAGGAATTACTCGAAATCCAGAAGTTACGGTTCTACAACGCCTTAGAAGTGCGAGTAGATATGTAGGCTCTAGATTCGGAGAGCAGACCAGAACAGAGAAGCAACTTGTGAATCAGTTTAAGGACTCCT
>JALQZD010000348.1 GCA_023258495.1 Polaribacter sp. | reverse complement strand
TATTGGTTTTGAGCATAGATTCAAATTTTAGTAAAGACATAGACTATTTATTTGAATTACTCTTCTAAGTTAACATAAGTATAAGCCGCACTTAAATCACACAATGATTCTTATCAACAATTTAATTAACATCAAGAGTTTTTAATCGGTATTTAAATTTTGCACTCCGATTAATTATCTGTAATTTTGGCCTTTAAAGGAATAGTATTCAATTCTTTTAAAAGAAATTCATGAGTCAAAAAGCTTTACTCACCGCTACCGAAGTTCAAATCATACTTCAACGACTGGCATGTCAACTCATCGAAAATCACAACGATTTTAAAGAAACAGTTTTAATAGGTCTTCAGCCTCGAGGGGTTTTTGTCGCCGATAGAATTGCGATGATATTAAAGGAAGAATACGGGATTGAAAATCTTAAACTTGGATATTTAGATATCACCTTTTTTAGAGACGATTTTCGAAGAAGAGATGCGCCTTTGGCTGCTACAACAACCAAAATTGACTTTCTAATCGAGAACAAGAATGTAGTGTTGATTGACGACGTTTTGTACTCAGGTAGAAGCGTGCGAGCCGCATTGACGGCACTTCAATCTTACGGAAGACCAAACCATGTAGAATTGTTAGTACTGATTGATAGAAGATTTAGTAGACACCTTCCCATACAACCGACATACAGGGGGAGACAAGTGGACGCTATTAATGAAGAAAAAGTATTAGTGACTTGGAAAGAAACAAATAACGAAGACGGAGTTTATATAGAATTAAAATAAGTATGTCCAATTTAAGTGTCGAACATTTATTAGGAATCAAATACCTCAAAAACTCAGACATTGAACTCATTTTTGAGACGGCGAATCATTTTAAGGAGGTGATTAATCGACCCATTAAAAAAGTTCCATCACTAAGAGATATCACAATAGCCAATTTGTTTTTTGAGAATAGTACAAGGACTAAATTGTCATTTGAATTGGCCGAAAAAAGACTTTCTGCCGATGTAATTAATTTCTCTGCAAGTCAATCTTCTGTTAAAAAAGGAGAAACATTAATCGATACGGTGAACAATATCTTATCAATGAAAGTTGATATCGTTGTGATGCGCCATCCAAATGTTGGGGCTGGTATTTTTCTATCCAAACATGTGGATGCAAAAATCATCAATGCTGGAGATGGAACCCATGAGCATCCAACTCAGGCCTTATTAGACACCTACTCAATTAAAGAAAAATTAGGTTCGGTTAAAGGTAAAAAAGTAGTAATCGTTGGAGATATTTTACACTCAAGAGTAGCACTTTCTAACATCTATGCATTACAATTACAAGGCGCTGAAGTGAAAGTTTGTGGTCCTACCACCTTAATACCAAAATACATTAAGAGCCTTGGCGTTGGAGTTGAAACCAATATCAAAAAAGCCTTAGAATGGTGTGATGTAGCGAATGTTCTTCGAGTTCAGAATGAACGAATGGATGTAAAGTACTTCCCGACCACACGAGAATATTCGCAATTATTTGGTATATCGAAACAGGTATTGGATCAAGTAGGTAAAGACATTGTCATTATGCATCCAGGTCCAATCAATAGAGGTGTTGAAATCACTAGTGATGTTGCTGATTCGGATAGTTCAATCATTTTAAATCAGGTTGAAAACGGGGTTGCCATTCGAATGGCCGTCATTTATTTATTAGCAGAACAGATCAAACGATAGGATGAAAGTTGAAGAAAAATTGAATTACATTTTAATTTCAGATGATATTGATAAAAATGCTAACTTTGAGAAGATTGAGGCTAGTATTAATCAAGCTGAGAATCAAAATATTGTTTTACAAGCTTCAATAAACAATCTTAACAACGGAAATATAGATAGGTTTATTTCTATTTCTGAAGGAAAAAAAGCAAATGGCACATCATTTGTAATAGTGAGTAAAGAAATTTCGGTAGATACGATTCCAGAGTCCTTAAATGTAGTCCCAACAATTACAGAAGCGGAAGATATCATTGAAATGGAAAACATAGAACGAGAACTAGGTTTTTAAATCAA
>JALQZD010000316.1 GCA_023258495.1 Polaribacter sp. | reverse complement strand
GGTACATACAATAGAATAAAAAAAGAGAAATTCTCTCGAATTTCTCTTTTGTTTTGTGGTCCCACTTGGACTCGAACCAAGGACCACCTGATTATGAGTCAGGTGCTCTAACCAGCTGAGCTATAGGACCCTTAAATTTGGATTGCAAATGTACATTATAATTTACCTCTTTTGCAAGGAAATTTCTAGAATTTAAACCGCTCTATTCATTAACCATAAAGCGAAATTCGAAAGGTTTTGTTTTTTATCGGCATCTATGTCCATCTCGTCCAAAGTCGCCAGTGCCAGCTGTGTGTAACTTTCAATTTTAGCTTTGATTTTCGAAGGAATCTCATATTTATCAAACAGTCCTTTTACCTGATCCACCTTCACCGAAGAATCCTCAAATTTTTGACTATATAAATCAAGTAATGCTGATTTATCTGCGGCATCGGCATCTCCTAAGGCTTTTAAATACAAAAAGGTTTTTTTGTTTTCAATAATATCTCCTCCTACCTGTTTCCCAAAGGTTTCTGGGTCTCCGAAGGTATCTAAATAATCATCTTGTAACTGGAATGCCAATCCCAGATTTAATCCGAAGTCATAAATCAATCGCGCATTCTCATCCGAAGTTTTCGAAACTATAGCTCCCATCTCTAATGCTGCTCCAACCAAGACAGAAGTTTTTAATCGTATCATGTTGATGTAATCCGGAATAGACACATCGGTACGTGTTTCAAAATCAACATCTAACTGTTGCCCGTCACACACTTCTAACGCTGTTTTGCTAAACAACTTCGCCAACTTCTGAAAAATTACAGGATCGTAATTTTCAAAATATTGATATGCCAAAATTAGCATGGCATCGCCCGATAAAATACCCGTATTGATGTCCCATTTTTCGTGAACAGTTTTCTTACCTCTTCGAAGCGGAGCATCATCCATAATATCATCGTGGATCAAGGTGAAATTGTGAAATACCTCAACTGCTAAAGCTGCAGGTAAAGCATTTTCAAATTCATCAGAAAAAGTATCACAGGCCATTAAGGTTAAAATGGGGCGCATGCGCTTACCTCCAAGTTGTAAAATATAATCAATCGGTTCATATAAATTCTTGGGCTCACGAACCCATTCTTTCGATTCTAAATACTGCTGAAAGCTCGATTGGTATTTTTTAATGTCCAATGCTGAAAATTTTTACCAAAAATACATCAATCTGTATCTAAATGCGTAGCCAAGTGTTAAAAAATCATTAAAACCATGGAAACTTTTAACGTTTCTAAAGTTTCCTGTTGTATTTTTGCGCCCTCATGACAGAGAAAATATTACACAAGGCCAGCGAGCTCTTTTTGAATCTCGGATTCAAAAGTGTGACTATGGATGACATCGCAAACAATCTTGGTGTCTCTAAAAAAACCTTATACAAGTATTTCGAAAACAAAACATTTTTAGTAGGCAAGGTAACCGACTATATGTTCGGAATAATTTCTGAAGGTATTGATAGGGTTTGTGCGCTTGATTTAAATCCGATTGCCGAAATCTTCGAAATCAAAAACTTAATGATGCAACATTTAAAGGATGAGAAATCATCTCCTCAGCATCAATTACAGAAGTACTACCCAGGAATCTTCGACGCATTGAAAAAGAAACAATTCAAAATGATTCAAGAACTTACTATCGAAAACATCAAGAAAGGAAAAGAACAAGGCCTGTATCGAGCAGATCTTGATATTGATTTTGTCACTCGTATCTATTTTATCGGTGTTACGGGAATCAAAGACAAAGATTACTTCCCTTTGGTCAATTACTCCATGCAAACCTTAACCGCATTCTTTTTAGAATATCACCTTAGAGGTATTTGTTCTGAAAAAGGAATTATAGAATTAGAAAAACAGCTAGAAAAAAATAAAAACTCACTGTAATGAACTACAAATCGTATATAACTACACTGCTCTTATTGATATGCAGTTTTGGCGTAGCTCAAGAAACAGCGTTAAAATTGTCTTTGAATGAAGCCATAAAATACGCGTTAAAAAATAGCTACAATGTTAAGGCCGCTGCCAATGATATTGCCTCGGCAAAGAAAAAGGTCTGGGAAACGACCACCATCGGATTACCTCAAGTGAACGCCAGTGTAGACTACCAATATTTTCTAAAACAACCTGTGTCTTTATTGCCTGCCGCCGCTTTTGACAATACCTCTTCGGTAGTTGAAACGGTAGAAGAGTATTTTAACCTACAGGCGAATCGAGAACCAAGTGTTCCTGAAGGTTTTATTCCGGTCGTATTTGGAACCAAACAGAATGTAAATGCTTCGGTAACCCTAACTCAATTGCTATTTGACGGGTCTTATTTGGTAGGTCTTCAGGCATCGAGAACATTTTTAAAAATTTCGGAACAAGCGAATGAAAAAACAGAATTAGTGACTCGTGAAGCTGTAATCAATGCCTATGGAAATGTTTTAGTGACGGAAAATAGCATCGCTATTCTTCAAAAAAACCTTAAAGTCTTAGAAAAGAATTTAAGTGACGCAAAGAAAATCTATGAAAACGGATTTAATGAGGAAGAAGACGTTGAGCAACTAGAAATAACCTTAGGCAATGTAAACGCGCAATTGAATAATGTAAAACGCTTCAAAGAAATCGCCTACCAAATGTTAAACTTGGCCTTAGGGAGTAAAATTGATACAGCCATCATTTTAACCGATAGTCTGGATTCATTAACGCAACAAAATATTGATTTGAATATTCTTACTTCAGATTTTAACGTATCGAATCATATCGATTTCAGAATCGCAGAAAATGATCGTGAATCAAAACGATTAATGATGCGTTTAGAACAGAGTAAAGCGCTTCCGAGTTTAGCTGCATTTTTAAATTATGGAACACAGGCGTTTTCTGATTCCTTTGATTTTTTCAATTCGAATCAGCGATGGTTTCAGTCGTCACTATTAGGTGTTAGTTTGAACGTTCCCATCTTTAGTAGTATGGGTAGAGCTTCGAAAACTGCACAGGCGCAGATTGCTCTTGAAACTGCCGATATCCGATTGGAAGAAACCAAACAACGCTTAAATCTTCAGGTTCAAAAAGCGAGAAGTGATTATCAGCTAAGTATTGAAAATTACAATACCAATAAGAAGAATCTGGCCTTAGCAGAGCGAATCGAAAAGAAACAACGCATAAAGTTTTTCGAAGGATTATCAACCAGTTTTGAATTGTCCCAAGCACAAAATCAATTATACACACAACAACAAAATTACATTCAGTCGATGTTGGATGTAATTGCCAAAAAAGCTAGTCTAGAAAACGCATTAAACATACCATTACAATAAAATTTCGCTACATGAAAACTACATATATCACAGTGTTATTAGCCATCTTCTTTATCTCATGTGGAGGTAATGAAAACCAATCGATTGAAGATATTATTTCTTCAAATGATTTAAAATTGATTCGAGCAAAAAGATCAGCTTTAGATAAGGAAAAGCAAACCATCGATCAGCAGATCAAAGATTTAAATGGTGCAATTGAGCGATTGGATTCACTAAAAAGAAATCCATTGGTTACAGCGCTTACCATAGAAAATAAAGTGTTCAATCATTATCTCGAATTGCAAGGGAATGTAAAAACCAAACAGAACGTATTAATCTATCCTGAAATGCCAGGTACCTTAGAGGAAATCTATGTAAAGGAAGGGCAATACGTTAAAAAGGGGCAAGCTCTTGGTAGAATTGACGACGGTGGAATGGCTCAGCAGGTAGCTCAATTAGAAGCGACAACAGCATTGGCAAAGACTACTTTCGAACGTCAGGAAAAATTGTGGGCAGAGAAAATTGGGTCTGAAATTCAGTATTTACAAGCCAAAACAAATTATACTGCTTCAAAAAACCAGCTTGCTCAATTGAAAAAGCAATTAGGAAAATCGGTTTTAAAGGCGCCTTTTTCTGGCGTTATTGACGATGTGATTAAAGAGCAAGGTACAGTTGTGGCTCCGGGGCCAGGATCAGAAATCTTCAGAATTGTAAACCTTTCAAACATGTACATCGAAGCTGATGTTCCAGAAACCTACATTTCATATATCTCTAAAGGGAAGGAAGTGGAAATTGAATTCCCTGTTTTGGACGAAAAAGTGAAATCATCTGTGAGACAGACTGGAAACTTTATCAATCCGGCCAACCGTACTTTTAAAATTGAAATTGGTGTGCCAAATTCAAAAAAGAGCATCAAGCCAAATTTAACTGCAAAGTTGAAAATTAATGATTATACAAATGAGAGCGCAATTCTGATTCCGCAAAGTATCATCTCAGAAAATGCAAATGGTGATCAATATGTGTATTTGGTAACTCAAATGAAAGACTCTATTGGAATTGCAAAACAAATTGTTGTTCAAACTGGAAAAACCCAAGGTGATTTTATCGAAATCCTAGAAGGAATTTCAGCGGGTGATCAACTCATTGAAGAGGGAGCGAGAAGTATTAAAAATGGACAAAAAGTCAAAGTGACCAATTAAGATTTTAGGAATGACTACCAATAAGAAAACCGATAAAGAATTTAAGCTAGCATCATGGGCGATTGCCAATAGCTCAACCATGTATGTGACTATATTTTTGATTTTACTTTTGGGGATTTCGGCCTACTTCAATATGCCTAGGGAGGATTTTCCGGAAATTAAAGAGACAAAGATTTACATCAGTACCTTATTTCCAGGCAACACTGCTGAAGATATAGAGAAGTTAATTACAGATCCTTTAGAAGATCAATTAAAGAGTTTGCGCGGTATTGTAGAAATTACATCTACTTCTCAAGAAGATTACTCCATGATCATTGTAGAATTTGATGATGATATGGACGTAAATAACGCCAAGCAAATGGTAAAAGACAAGTTAGATACCGAAAAAGCATCAGAAGATTGGCCTACGTTTAACGGTGCCAAAGTGGATCCAAATGCCTTTGATTTAACCATGTCTGAAGAGATTCCGTTTTTGAATATCAATATATCCGGAGATTATCCGCTTCAGCAATTAAAAGAATATGCCGAATATCTTCAGGATGAAATTGAAAACTTGGATGAAGTAAAGCAAGCCGATATTCGTGGTGTACAAGACAGAGAAGTTGAAGTCGCGGTAGATATCTACAAAATGATGGCGATGCAGGTAAGTTTTGATGATGTTATCAATACGATTGCACGTGGCAATGTAACTTCTTCTGCTGGTAACTTAATCGCTAGCGGTCAACGAAGAACCATTAGAATCTTAGGAGAAATTGACAAGCCAACAGATCTTGAAAACTTTGTGGTTAAGGCAGAAAAAGGAAAGGCAATTTACTTGAAAGACATCGCTACGATTACCTTTAAACCCAAAGACAAAACCACTTTTGCTCGCAAAGAAGGGAAACCTGTGGTGATGTTGGATGTCAAAAAACGTACGGGTAAAAACATGGTTGCAGCGGCAGAAAAAGTAAAAATAATCACCAATAAAGCCCTTGCAGAACGTTTCCCAAAAAATCTCGATGTTTCGATTACCAATGACCTATCTGATAAAACCATTTCTCAGGTTGACGATTTGGTAAACAATATCATATTCGGGATTATTCTGGTGGTTACGGTATTAATGTTCTTCCTCGGATTTAAAAATGCGCTTTTTGTAGGATTCGCGATTCCGATGTCGATGTTTATGTCGTTGTTGATTTTAGACACGATGGGGTACACGATGAATACCATGATTCTCTTCGGATTGATTATGGGTCTGGGAATGCTGGTAGATAATGGTATTGTGGTTGTCGAAAACGTATACCGTTTGATGGACGAAGAAGGCATGTCACGCGTAGAAGCTGCTAAAAAAGGAATTGGTGAAATTGCGTATCCAATTATCATTTCGACCGTAACAACAGTGGCTGCTTTTGTACCCTTAGGTTTATGGCCAGGACTATTTGGTCAGTTCATGATTTATTTTCCCATAACATTATCGGTCGTACTTGGTTCTTCCTTAATTGTGGCTATTTTCTTTAATTCCGTTTTGGTATCTCAATTGATGAAAACCGAAGACAAAAACATGCCGCTTAAACGAATCATTTATATTTCGGCAATTACAGGAGGTTTCGGACTTCTAATTATGATTATCGGAGGAGAATACAGAGGGCTTGGAACCGTAATGTTCTTTACAGCGATTATGCTATGGGTATACCGCCTTATTTTAAGGAGAGCGGCGAATTACTTCCAAAACCAGAAATTCTTGGCTGGTCTGCAGGATGTACGCTGGTCGGTTGTCGAGCAAGCGCATTTCGTTGAAGCGGGGCGGCAGCATATCCAGGATGATCGATTGGTGTTTTATTCAACGATTGCAGAATGCGTTACTGTAGAAAAGCCCAATGTCGTTCTACTTTCCAGCGTTATGCAGTATTTGGAAAAGCCTTATACTATTTTGGACGAATTAATTCGATGTGACGTAGACATTATTTTGATTGACCGGACTTCATTTTATAACGGTGAAGAAGATTTGATAGCTGTGCAAAAAGTTGCTTAGGTAATTTATCCCGCGAGTTATCCTTTATGGATTTTTTCCAAGAAAAAATTTATCAGTCATTTATCTAAATTCAGCCTGGTGACTGAAAAACTTTCACCTGAGGGCTTTGTTGCATTTGCAAGCGGAAGTTTTTCTTTTTCTGGTTTGGTACTGAGCCGCAAGTACTATGAAAACTAAAGTCCAAGCGCTCATGAGGAAAGAGTCTTTCTTTCCTGGTTGGTTGGGTGTTTTTATCAACCCTTTTTATTTCGCAAGACTTGGTCT
>JALQZD010000308.1 GCA_023258495.1 Polaribacter sp. | reverse complement strand
GTGTTCGTCAGATTAAAGAAAAAGCAATCCGAAGATTGAAACATACCTCCAGAAGTAAAATTTTAATGACTTATTTGGGATAATTCGCTATGTACTTGCAAATGCAAGAGTAAAAAACTAAGGAAACTCCCGATGAAAATCGGGAGTTTTCTTTTTTAGTTTATGTATTTTTATGGTCAAATTTTACTTCTTATGTCAAAGCTTATCGCTCCTTCTATTTTAGCGGCAGATTTTGCCAATCTTCAAAGGGATGTGGAAATGGTCAATGCCTCTCAGGCAGATTGGTTTCATATCGATATTATGGATGGTGTTTTTGTACCCAATATCTCTTTTGGTATGCCTGTTTTAAAGGCCATTGCCAAACATGCACAAAAAACCTTAGATGTGCATTTGATGATTGTTGATCCAGATCGATACATTCAAACTTTTGCTGATTTAGGCGCCACTATTTTGACGGTACATTACGAAGCGTGTACGCATTTACACCGAACGCTTCAGGCTATTAAAGCGACCGGAATGCAAGCCGGAATTGCTCTAAATCCGCATACGCCGGTGTCTGTTTTGGAAGATATTATCGAGGATACTGATTTGGTGTGTTTGATGAGTGTAAATCCAGGATTTGGCGGTCAAAGTTTTATTGAAACTACCTATAAAAAAGTGAAGCAATTGCGTTCGATGATTGATACTTCAAATTCGAATTGTAAAATTGAAATCGACGGAGGAGTAACGGATAAAAATGCAAAAGCCTTAACCGATGCAGGCGCTGATGTTTTGGTAGCGGGAAGTTTTGTTTTTAGAAGTGAGAATCCAACGCAGACCATTCAAAATCTAAAACAAATTGTAGACTAATTGCGCTATGCCATCACCGATATAGAAACCACGGGCAACAATTACAAAGGCCAAAAAATAACCGAGATTTCTATATTTCTTTATGATGGGCATAAAGTGATTGATGAGTTTACCTCACTTGTAAATCCGGAGCAGCACATTCCACCTTTTATTACGAATTTAACCGGTATCAATGATGCTATGGTGCGTCGTGCCCCAAAGTTTTACGAAATTGCTAAACAGGTTCATACCATTACTGAACAAGCGGTTTTTGTAGCTCACAATGTCAATTTTGATTACAACATTATCAAAAGTGAATTTCAAAGTTTAGGTTTTGATTTCAATCGGAAAAAGTTGTGTACCGTTCGATTGTCGAGAAAAATCATTCCAGGCCATCCTTCATATAGTTTAGGAAATTTATGCGCTTCATTGAATATTCCATTGTATGACCGACACCGTGCAAAGGGTGATGTGGAAGCGACGGTAAAGTTGTTTCAGTTATTGCAGAAAAAAGATGATCAGTTTATCATCAATTCGTTTTTGAATCCGAGATCGAAACAGGCAACATTGCCGCCTTTAGTAAAAAAAGAAATCGTTGACAACCTTCCGGAGACCTTTGGGGTGTATTATTTCCGAAATGATAAAAAAGAAATTATCTATGTAGGTAAAGCGAATAACATCAAACAGCGGGTGATCAGTCATTTCTATGACAAGAAAAGAAAAGAAGTGGCCATGTGTTTGGAAATTGCACATATTGATTATGCAGAAACCGGAAGTGAACTGCTAGCGCTGTTATTAGAATCGGCCGAAATCAAAAAGTACTTTCCAAAATACAATGCCGCTCAGAAACGCAGGGGAAATGCATTTGGTATCTTTTCTTATGTGGACCAGAAGGGTATTCGACATCTGGCTTATAATAGCACCAAAGCCCTACTGAATCCGTTAGTAACCTTCGATAACATTACCGCTTGCCGAGTCTATATTGAAGCCTTGTGTAAGGAATTTGAATTATGCCCAAAATATTGCCATTTACAGGAAAATGTAAAGCAGTGTTTTCATCATCAGATTAAGGAATGTAGAGGGATTTGTTGCGGGAAAGAATCCATTACATCTTATAACCAAAGGGTTGAACGGGCATTAAAGGTCATTCAATTACAGAATACCCATACTGTTATCAAGGAGGTTGGAAGAACCGAAGATGAAATAGGTTTTGTTTTAATTTTAAATGGCACCTACCAAGGATTTGGGTATGTACC
>JALQZD010000384.1 GCA_023258495.1 Polaribacter sp. | reverse complement strand
AACAAGGTTGTTTTTCCACTTCCAGAAGGGCCGACAATTGAAAAGATGGTACCTTTTTCAATATCAAAGTTGATATCACTTATAACTGTTAAGCTTCTTGACCCCGAAGTATAAGTCTTCTTTAAATTACTAATCTTTAATATCTTTGACATGCTTTTTTAATTAAAATAGAATCAGATGATACGTTTTCCGAAAAATAACCAATTGAATGGGAATATGGTTTCCAGAACAACAAAGATATTCTTAAAATTCTGTTATTTTTCGGTATTCACAGCCTTTCTGGCTTGTAATTCTGATGCTCCAAAAAAAGTAGAGCAAAAAAATCAAATTACCACTTCGACTTCCATACTAGAAGCAACAACATCTAAAAAAAGAATTGTGGTTTTTGGAGATAGTTTAACTGCAGGATATGGCTTGGATGATGTAAATGATGCCTTCCCTGGGGTGTTACAAACCATGATTGATTCACTTCAATT
The DNA here is from genome assembly GCA_023258495.1 of Polaribacter sp. Classification (GTDB taxonomy): domain Bacteria; phylum Bacteroidota; class Bacteroidia; order Flavobacteriales; family Flavobacteriaceae; genus Polaribacter. The sequence continues at coordinate 1,302 of JALQZD010000384.1, read as the reverse complement.
AAAATACACGGTTGTGAATTCAGGTGTAAGCGGTGAAACAACAGCCGGTGGTAGCAATCGAATTGACTGGATTCTAAGTCAGAAACCAGATATTTTTATTCTTGAATTGGGTGGTAACGACGGGCTTCGAGGAGTTTCATTAAAAGAAACCAGACAGAATTTGCAATCGATTATTTCAAGTGTTCAAACTAAGTATCCAGATTGCCAAATTGTATTGGCAGGCATGCAGATACCACCAAATTTCGGTCAGGATTACACGACAGAATTTAAAAATATCTTTCCTGTATTAGCCGAAAAGAACAACATCAAACTGATCCCATTTTTATTAGAAGATGTTGGTGGTATTCAGGAATTAAATCAACCAGATGGCATTCATCCAACCAAAAAAGGTCATCTAATTGTTGCTCAGAATGTTTGGAAGATTTTGGGACCAATGCTTTAAAAAAACCTCAATTGTTCTAAAAATTGATACCCTTAAATATTGTTATATTTGAGAAACACTTTATCAAAATACATTTTATGAACCTAATAACTAATTCCAATAACTTCATTTTTAGGAAGTTATTTTTGTTTGTATTGCTATATTCCATTGTACAATTTGGATTAGCACAAGAAAAAGATTCACTTTCGAATCAGACCAAATACAAAGATTTACCGCTTGAGAGTGGTCGAATGATTTCCTTTTCAACAAATGAAGGAACATGGATTTCTCTGGATGTTAGTCCGGACGGAAATACAATTATTTTTGATATGTTGGGTGATTTGTATACAATTCCATTCACTGGAGGTACTGCTACTCGCCTAACGGATGGAATGGCTTTAGATACAAAACCAAGATTTAGTCCTGACGGAAAAAGTATTGTTTTTACTTCAGACCGTAGCGGAAATGATAACGTTTGGATCATGAATTTGGAAACAAAAGAAACCAAACAAATGAGTAAGGACCGAAGGGGCTCTATACAATCTGCAGATTGGTCTCCTGATGGCAATTATATCGTTGTCTCTAAAGGCAAGCGAAATTTAAAATTACACCTGTATCATAAAGATGGAGGTGGCGGAACACAATTGATTAAGTCACCATCAAGTCTAAAGACCGTTGAACCTGCTTTTAGTCCTGATAACAAATATATTTACTATTCCAGCAGAACTGGGGGATGGAATTACAACGCGAGTTTACCACAATATCAAATTTCCCGTTATGATTTAGAAACGGGAAAATCTGCAAGAGTAACCTCTCGCTATGGATCAGCATTTGCTACCACCTTGTCAAATGATGGCAATTGGATGGTATATGGAACGCGT
>JALQZD010000201.1 GCA_023258495.1 Polaribacter sp. | reverse complement strand
AAAGTCTTGCTTTTGGTATAAACAAAACAAAAAGGGAAAGAATTCCTAAAAAGATTTTTTCTAACAACGTAATTAAAACTACCAAAAACTGTAACACAAATAATTGAGAACCATTAAAATGATTGCTTAAATAAACGTGTTTGGACTTTATGACCTCACTTTTGGTAATTTTTGCTGTTTTGAGATTTATTCTTGATGATCCGCCATGATTATGGACAATTTCACAATTGGTCAATAAGGCAATTTCTCCACCCAAATCTGAAACTTTTTTGGACAAATCTACATCTTCAAAATACATCCAATAATCTTCATTCCAGAAATTGATTTTTTCTAACCAATTTTTGCTAATAAGCACTAAAGCTCCAGAGACCCAATCAACAGAAATTACGTTTTCTTTGGCTATTATTTGTTCATCTAATCTGTGCTTATTAATCGATCGCAATACACCAAATAAGGTATTGAATTTTGGGAAAAATCGTTTCGTTTTTTCGTAACCATTATCATTTCTTAGCAAACAAGATACAATACCGCAGTTTTTGTGTTTTTGGTAATACGTTAGCATTTCTGACAATGCATCTTTATTAAGAATAGTATCAGGATTTAGAAATAACAGGTACTTCCCTTTTGCGGTTTTCGCTCCTAAATTACAAGCGTTAGAAAATCCATTATTTCCGGTATTTTCTAAAAAAATAATGAGTGGAAAATCATTTTGAAATGTTGTGATTTCACCATCATTTGAAGCATTATCGACGACAATGGTTTCGATTTCTGTATCATCAATAATAATTTCTGAAATTGAATTTAGACAGTCTCTTAAAACCTTCCAGCTTTTGTAATTAACAATAATTATTGAAAGCGTATTTGATGCGCTACCGATCATTTTATTTTAGCTTTTTTCTTAGCAGCCACAACTTCGCATATCTGGCAAACACACCATAGGCTTGTACTCGAGCCCAAACAAATCCAGGATATAAATCTAAAAATCCGAAACGAATCAAATAATGAATACAAAATCTAGCAATGGGTTTGATTACAAAATGAAATGGATTCGGCCGTAATCCTTGTTTGAAATACTCTTTGGCTCGCAATGCTGCATACAAGTTCATTTTTGAAATATAATGATTGTAATTCTTGTATGAAAAATGATCGATTTTATGTTTTAAAAAACCAAGTGGCCCATTTGCTACAATCGTTTCATGCACCAAACCCTGATATTGGCAAAAGTCTTTTAAAAACAAACGTAGAACTTTATCTCGTTGACAACCACCGTATTGAAGGTTTTTACCCATGAAATAGAAACTTCTTCTTACAAAAAAGCCAACGTTCCCATTGGGTGATTTCACCGCCTTTAGAATTTCTGCTCTAACTTGAGGAGTTACTCGTTCATCAGCATCAAGTATGTAAATCCAATGGTGTGAAGCCTGAGCAATCGCATAATTCTTTTGTGAAGAGAAGTCATCAAATTCTCTTTGTATAATTTTTACATTATGTTGTTTGGCTAATTGAACGGTGTTATCAGAACTAAACGAATCAATGACAATAATTTCATCAGCAAAACTGACAGATGCTATCGCCGCTTCAATATGAATTTCCTCGTTTAATGTCGGAATAATAGCCGTTATTTTAGACATACATATGGGTTAAACGGCTACGTCATATTCGCGTAAAGCATCGTTTAACGAAGTTTTTTTATTGGTACTTTCTTTTCGCTTGCCTATGATTAAAGCACAAGGTACATTAAATTCTCCAGCTGCGAATTTTTTTGTGTAGCTTCCTGGAATAACAACCGAACGCTCTGGCACACTACCTCTCATTTCAACAGGCTCATCACCCGTAACATCAATGATTTTTGTACTCATGGTTAATACCACGTTAGCACCTAGAACAGCTTCTTTTCCAACGCGAACACCTTCCACTACAATACAACGAGAACCAATGAATGCACCGTCTTCAATAATCACAGGTGCAGCTTGTAAAGGCTCTAAAACTCCGCCAATACCAACACCACCAGACAAATGAACATTCTTACCAATTTGTGCACAAGAACCAACAGTAGCCCAAGTATCAACCATCGTCCCCTCATCGACATAAGCACCAATATTCACATAACTCGGCATTAAAATCGTGCCTGGTGAAATATAAGATCCGTGTCTTGCAACCGCATTGGGCACGACTCGAATACCGCGTTCTTTAAAATTTCTTTTTAACGGAATCTTATCGTGATATTCAAAAATTCCAGCTTCCAACGTTTCCATTTTCTGAATTGGAAAATACAATACCACTGCCTTCTTTACCCATTCATTTACCTGCCACCTATCAATTGTAGGCTCTGCTACTCTCAAACTTCCTTCATCTAATAAATCAACAACTTTACGAATTGCATTAGTAGTCGCTTCCTCTTTTAATAATTCTCTATTATCCCAAGCGTTTTCAATGATTTCTCTTAATTCTGTCATCTTAAAAAATTTATGCAAAAATACGGCTAGATTCATTAACCCCGAACGAAGATACATTTTTTAAACAGATAATTTTCTTTTGTTGAAAACAATGTATTTTTGTGACAAATTGAATCCATTTTGAGTAGAATTTTAGCCATAGATTTTGGAGTAAAAAGAACAGGAATTGCTGTAACGGATGAATTGCAGATTATTGCGAGCGGACTTACTACGGTCCCTACCGATGAACTACTATCATTTCTCGAAAACTATTTCAATGAAGAAGATGTAGCGTTGGTTGTGGTTGGTGAACCCAAACGGATGAACAATGAAAACAGCGCTGTTGAATCCTCTATTTTGGAGTTCATCAAAAAGTTTGAATCACAGTTTTCTAATATTCCACTGCAAAGAATTGATGAACGTTTCACTTCAAAAATGGCATTTCAAACCATGATTGATGGTGGATTAAAACGGAAACAACGAAAAGATAAAGGGTTGATTGATAAAATCAGCGCAACTATTATTTTACAATCCTATTTATATTATCAAAAATAAGTTGACAAAATTATCGGGTAAAAACCCAACGATATTGTAATTTTGCAGCTGATTTGTACCATTTATGATTTTACCCATTGTTGCTTATGGTGATCCTGTTTTACGCAAGAAAGCAGTTGAAATCACATCAGATTATCCAAATTTGAAAGAACTAATTGCCAATATGCAAGAAACCATGTACAATGCTTCTGGCGTCGGATTGGCAGCACCACAAATTGGAAAGGCAATTCGATTATTCGTCATTGATGCTTCTCCTTTTGCTGAGGATGAGGAATTATCTGCTTCTGATAGAGAAACATTAAAAGACTTTAAAAAAGTGTTTATTAATGCCAGAATATTGGAAGAAGAAGGGACAGAATGGTCTTTTAATGAAGGGTGTTTAAGTATTCCTGACGTTCGCGAAGATGTATACAGAAAGTCAAAAGTTCATATTCAATATCAGGATGAAGATTTTAATACACACACAGAGGTATTGGAAGGATTGGCAGCACGAGTATTTCAGCATGAATACGATCATATTGAAGGAGTTTTGTTTACCGATAAATTATCAACCTTAAAGAAACGACTGTTAAAGCGTAAACTTGAAAACATCTCAAAGGGAAAAATTAGAGCAGAATACCGAATGCGTTTCCCAAATCTTAAAAGCAAACGATAGTAACACCTACAAATTATAATTCAATTTATGGAATTCGAAAAAATTATTGCGGTCTCTGGTAAACCAGGATTATTTCAAATTATTTCTCAGTCTAAAAATGCGGTAATCGCAGAATCATTATTGGACAATAAAAGAGTAGCAATTAACGCGTCTTCAAATATTAGCTTGCTAGACAACATTGCTATTTATTCTTATGAGGGAGATGTGAAATTGGCAACCATCTTTAAAACCATGTTCGAAAAGGAAGGTGGTAAAGAAACGATTTCTCACAAAT
>JALQZD010000199.1 GCA_023258495.1 Polaribacter sp. | reverse complement strand
ATAGTAGCAACTTCATTCCATAGTCGAAGTTGAAATCCGCTTAATGTCAATTGATTTGTTTGCAGCTGATTGTAGATTCGTTGGCAGTATCCATGATAAATATATAAGGATAGAACAAAAGCAAGTTTTACCAACATCCATGATTCTTGAAGGTAATACGGATTTTCATACAGCATCCAAAACGCAAAAATGCTGCACAGAATAGCAGAAGGCCAGGTGATAATATACCATAGCCTTTTGCTCATCAGTTTGTATTGTGTCTGTAAAATTTCTTTCGCAGGGGATTCTTTTTTTTCAGCCTCGGTAAAATAAATAAAGAGTCTCACAATGTAGAATAATCCTGCAAACCAGGTGACTACAAAGATGATGTGTAAGGCCTTGATATAAAGAAAATCCATTTTTTGATATTAATTTTTTACTGCCGCTTTGGTATCGATAGCAAAATTTACTGGTTTTTTTTCCATCCAATCCTGAATCCAAGAAACCAGAACATTTACCCATTCTTGATTTTCATTTAAGCACGGAACTGCATAGAATTGTTTACCTCCCGCTTCTATGAATTCTTCTCCGCCCTCCATGGCTATCTCTTCAAGTGTTTCCAGACAGTCAGAGACAAATGCAGGAGTCACTACGGCAAGATTTTCTACACCTTCTTCTGCAAATTTCTCAATCGTCTTATCGGTATAGGGTTGTAGCCACGGGTCGTTCCCTAATCTTGATTGAAAGGTAGTAAAATATTGATCATCCGAAAGACCTAATTTTTTAACCACCGCATGCGTTGTCATATAACACTGATGTTTATAGCAAAATTCGTGTGCTGGAGAATCACTCATACAACATTTGAAATTCTGATCTTCTGGCTTGCAATGGCTTTTGGTAATATCCGATTTACGGATGTGTCGCTCAGGAACGCCGTGATAGGAGAACATCAGTTTATCCCATTTTTTATCCTTTAAGTAATTGGCAATACTGTTACTCAATGCATCGATGTAATTCTCTTTGTTATAAAAAGCTGGAATATGCTCTAAATTCATATGTGGGAATTTTTGAGCTCTAATTTCCTCTGCTAACACCAAAATTGTTTCAGTTGTTGCCATGGCAAATTGCGGATACAACGGGATCATCAGAACATCCGTCACTCCTTTGTCATGCAAATCCTGTAATCCTTTTTCGATTGACGGATTCCCATAACGCATGGCTAAGGCAACAGGTAAATCCAAATGGTCCTGTACTTTGTGCTGCAAGCGTTCGGAAAGTACAATTAATGGAGAACCTTCATCCCACCATATTTTCTTGTAGGCTTTTGCTGATTTTTTCGGTCTAAAATTTAGAATGATTCCTTTTACAAGAATCCAACGCAAGAAATACGGCACATCAATCACGCGTTCATCCATCAAAAATTCACCTAAATACCTTTTTACATCTTTTGTTTCGGTGCTATCTGGTGATCCCAGATTTACAAGTAAAATTCCTTTCATTTTATTGTGTTCTCAAAGTTGTTTTTAAAAATTGATTTGTTGTTTCGTACAAGACAATATTTAAACTGTGAATTACATTCATTGACGAGTTTCTTCCATACATTGGAATGTGAACAGTTTCATCAATAGATTGTAAATCTTGAATTCCATAACGTTCATTTCCCAGAATAAAAACGACCTTATTATGTTTGGCAAAATCAAAATTGGAAATGGAAGTACTCACATCGGTAATTTCGATTCCGATCATGGTATTTCCCTCTTCTTTTAACTGCTGGATTAAGTTTGTAAAGTCATTGTAATATTCGAAGTTGATTTGATTGATTGTATGTCTAGCGGTTTTTTTGACAATTCTGTTTTCCAGATTAGGAGATGTTTCGTGCAGATAAATCTTTTCAACGCCAAATCCTTCACACACACGAAAACACATTCCAATATTCTCGGGTGTTCGCAAGGCATCACAAACGACCGTAATCGGAAATTTAATTTGTTCGTTTTCTATATTGTAATGGGTTAATTGCTTCAAAACAGTTTGCTTATGTTTATAGAGACATCACATATTTTTTAGGAGTGATGCCGAATTTTTTCTTGAAGGCAGCAATAAAATGACTTGATGTACTATAGCCAATCTTTAAGCCGACTTCATTCACGTTGTATTGATTACTCTCCAATAATTTCTTCGCCTTCTCCATCTTGTAATTCAATAGAAACCCGTAGACAGTATCTCCATAAATCTGTTTAAAAACCTCTTTTAGTTTTTTAAGATTCAACCCAACTTCATTTGCTAATTCTTGTAAGCTTGGCGGATCAATCATTCTTTCGATGATGATTTCCTTTGCTCTTCGTATTTTTTTTACGTGTTGTTCATCAACTAAATAAGGGCAGAACTCACCTTCCTGATTTTCATCTTTGGAAAAATGTAGACTGAGCAATTCATAGATCTTTCCTTTGATGTACAAATCTCTATTGATGCCTCTGAGAGTAGTACTCATGATTTGCTTGATAATGAATACAACCGATTCCTTGATCTCGGAATCGTCGTAATATTTTCGGTTTTTATTGTCTTCACTTAAAAAAGGAATCGCATCTGCTTCCGAAGAAAACAAACCGTGAAATTTATCAATAGAAATCAACAGTGAGAATAATGTAGATTTGGGGCGAACATCTAAATGAATAGGCAATTCGCGCTGCGGATTGTATAAAAGGATAGATTTGTTTTCGTAAACATCAAACGCATATGCGTTATTATTAAAAAGAAATTGAGAACTACCTTGGATGCAAAAATGCATCTGTAAGTAGGAGCTATTTACTGGTTTTTCGAAGATCAAACTGCTATCTTCCTGATTCTGAAACAAGAGCACGTGAAAACCGTTTTCCAGGTCTACATCTTCTATGGTTCGTTTAGCGATATTTTCTTGATTCATGAACTAAATTTTAAATCACGCATTTATTTAGAATCGTTCTATATTATTTAATATAATAATCCTAAAAACATTGCAAAAATAAGGTATTGTACAAGTTTTTAAAATAAAATTCATCTAAAAAACAAATAGCGATATAAAAAGTACTTTTAGCGATATTTTTATTCGAGGTATCTTTTTAATTTTGCTGCGTTTTGAGAATGAATTTGGGTACGAAAAAACATTTTTACAATATAGGAGTCAGTTATAAAAAAGCTGATGTTGCCACCAGAAGTAAGTTTTCACTTTCTAAAGAGACGCAGCATGCGTTTTTATGTGATGTTAAAATCCTAGGATTTGAAGGTGTTTGTGTTATTTCTACGTGCAATAGAACAGAAGTTTTTGGCTTTGCAGAGCATCCGTACCAGTTGATTAACCTGCTTTGTAAATTTTCAGAGGGAAGCGTAGAAGAGTTTGCTGGAATTTCAACCATCCAAAAAAATAATGATGCGATTCGTCATTTATTTAGAATTGCGACTGGATTGGAAAGTCAAATTTTAGGAGACTACGAGATTATTTCTCAATTACGTCAATCATTTAAAGAGGCGAAACAAATCCATTTGACGAATTCGTATACGGAACGACTATACAATTCAGTGCTTCAAGCGAGTAAGAGAGTAAAGAATGAAACCCAATTAAGTTCGGGAGTAACCTCCGTATCATATGCTGCTATCCAGTACATCATGGATAACGTTCCAAATTTCAATTCCACAAAAATCACGGTATTCGGTCTGGGTAAAATGGGATTACATACCTGTAAAAATCTCATAAAGTACATGAATAATGATGCTGTTACTTTAGTCAATCGAACTCAGGAGAAGGTTATGGATTTTGTGAAAAATTATCCATCACTTCAATGGGGGGATTACGATAAATTATCTGATATCATTGAGGAAACAGAAATTTTAATTGTTTCTACAGGTGCAGATCATCACACGGTTACCGCTGAGCATGTGAAGAAGAATAAGAAAATGATTATTATCGATTTGTCCTTGCCAGAAAATGTGTCTGAAGAGGTTGCAGATTTCGAGAATGTCACTTTAATCAATGTTGATGAGTTGTCAAAAGTGACTAAGAAAACACTTCAAACTAGAGAAGAAGAGGTTCCTGCTGCTGAAAAAATTATCAATGAACATGTTGATGAGTTCAATGATTGGTTGCATCATAGACAGTATTCTTCTGCAATTCATGCCTTAAAAATATCACTGGAAAACATTCAAAAAGATGAATTGGCCTATCACAAAAAAAAGATTGATAACTTTGATGAAAAGCAGGCCGAAATCGTCACTTCACGATTTATTCAAAAAATAACTACTCAATTTGTTAAACACTTGAAAGAAGATGACGAAATTGCATCTCGAAGTCTAGAATTAATGAAGAAGGTGTTTCAAGCTTAATTGAGTTATGACAAAAATTATCAAAATTGGTACTCGGCGCAGCGAACTTGCTATGTGGCAGGCTGCGAAAGTACAATCTGAAATTGAAGCCCTCGGGTATGAAACTGAAATTGTTCCTATCGATTCTCAGGGCGATTTAGACACTACCAAGCCACTTTACGAGTTGGGTATAACAGGTATTTTTACCAAAAATTTAGATATCGCTCTGCTGAATAAAACAATAGATATAGCGGTACACTCAATGAAAGATGTTCCGACTAAACTTCCACAAGGAATTGTTCAAGGTGCGGTTTTAAAACGAGGAAGTCACCGTGATGTTCTTATTGTAAAGCATAATGAAGAATTTTTAAGTCAGCCAAAGGGAACTATCGCGACTGGAAGTCTGCGCAGAAAAGCGATGTGGTTGAACAAATATCCTAATCACAAGGTGGAGAATCTTCGTGGTAACGTGAATACGCGGCTTGAAAAGTTAGAAAATAGTGATTGGGATGGGGCTATTTTTGCAGGGGCTGGTTTGGAGCGTCTCGGTTTAAAACCAAAGGACGCCGTGAATCTATCTTGGATGATTCCTGCTCCCGCACAAGGAGCTGTAATGGTTGCTTGTCTTGAAGAGAATGAAGAGGTCAGAAAAGTTTGTGGTGAATTCAACGATTCTGATACCGAATTATGTACAGGAATCGAAAGAGAATTTCTGCAATTATTGGAAGGTGGATGTACCGCACCAATCGGAGCTTTTGCCCGAATTGATGAGGTAAATAAAGAAGTTCATTTTAAAGGTGTTTTGCTAAAGCGCGATGGCTCTCAGAAAATAGAAACCTTTAAAACAACACCATTAGGTAAACACTTTTTTATTGCGAAAGATTGTGCCAATTATGTTTTTAGCAAGGGGGGTAAACAGTTGATGCTGGAGGATGAAGGGATTGAAAAACCAACTTTGATTTATTCAACCAAGAAATTATCAGATAGTCAGAAGGCTAAGGTTAGCACTAAGATAAAGGTTGCAGAAAGTGATTTTATCAAAATTCGATTCAATCGAATTAATGCCAAGATGGTCGAAAATGAAATCAAGGACGTGGTGATTACGAGTCAGAATGCAGTTGAGGCACTGCGCTATAACTTCACTAAAGATGAATTGAATTTTAGAAATATCTATTGCGTTGGGAGACGAACTAAAAAACTGATTGAACGACAAATTGGACCTGTAAAACAGGTTGCTAAAAATGTAAGTCAATTGGCTGAGTATTTGTCACAACAATCAGATATTGAGAATATTACCTATTTTTGCGGAAATTTGCGATTGGATGATTTAGAGGATGGATTGTCAAAAAGCAAAATCAAATTAGAAGAGGTAATTGTATATAATACCTTTTCGAGTCCGCAAAAAATTAAACCAGATGCTGAGGCGGTATTGTTTTTTAGTCCGTCGGGTATCCAAAGCTTTATGGACAAGAATGAGCCGAATTTTGTTGCCTTTTGTATCGGTGAAACCACAGCGAAAGAGGCGCGAAAATATTTTGATAAAGTTGAAGTTGCCCATATGCCGTCTACAGAAAGTATGTTGGAGCTGGTAAATACATTTTTTCAATAAATGAATAGAACAAGAAGACTTCGTGTTTCCGAAAACATCCGAAGATTGGTGCGAGAAACCAAACTTTCGATTGATGATTTTGTATATCCGATTTTTGTTGAAGAGGGTACAGGTGTGGAGAAAGACATTGAATCTATGCCAGGAATCAAGCGATATTCGATTGATCGATTATCGAAGGAATTGGATGAGGTTGTTGCATGTAATATTCCGGCAGTTCTACTTTTCGGAATTCCAACTGATAAAGATGATGTGGGCGCTGAAACATGGAGTGATCATGGAATTATTCAAAAAGCTGTTCGATTTATTAAGGAGAATTATCCGAGTTTATATGTGATTACAGATGTTTGTTTTTGTGAATATACGAGTCACGGACATTGTGGTGTTTTAGATCATGATGATGTTGACAATGATGCCACCCTCATTAATATTGCCAAACAAGCCATTTCTCACGCAAAAGCAGGAGCAGATATGGTAGCACCTTCGGGAATGATGGATGGCACGGTAGAAACGATTCGAACGAATTTAGATGAAGCAGGGTATACCAAGGTGGCAATCATGGGGTATTCTGTAAAATATGCCTCAGCTTTTTACGGTCCTTTTCGAGATGCTGCGGATTCAGCACCAAGTTTTGGTGATCGAAAAACCTATCAGATGGATCCTGCAAATCGAACCGAAGGATTATTGAGAGCAAGACATGAAGATGCAGAAGGCGTTGATATTCTGATGGTAAAACCAGCATTATCTTACCTTGATCTCATTAGTGATTTAAAACAAAATTTTGATAAACCTATTGCATGCTACAATGTAAGTGGAGAATATGCAATGGTAAAGGCAGCTGCCGAAAAAGGTTGGATTGATGGTGAGAAGGTAATGCTGGAAAGTCTACTTTCGATGAAGCGTGCCGGTGCAGATATTATCATCAGTTATTTCGCGAAAGAAGTTGCGAAATTGATTTAAAACAGTTCAAATGAAAAATTTCATTTTTATAGTTGCTTTATGTATATCGTCTTTCTTGATAGGTCAGGAACAAAAGAAAGATTCTATTATGGAGCCAATCAAAAAAGATGCTATTGTTAAAAAAGTAGAAAAGGATACCACTTTGATTAAAGTTGTTCGCGATTCGATGATTGGACTTTGGAAGGTAATAGCCATCAATAAGGCACCAAAAAGTGCCGGATTTAAACAGGTAATTTCAGGTTACAAAAAGGCAAGTTTTGAATTTAAGAAAGACAGTACCTTAAGTCTTTCGACCAAAGCTCCAAATGCTATTTTTACTTATATTTTAAGGTCTGTCAACCGTTCTCGATGGATTGCAAATGATAGCATGATTCTTATTGGAACTGAAAGAAATAAGTATTCAACAATGCGTATCAAAGTAATTCAAAAACCTGATACGGTTTTGTTTAAGTTGAATGAACGAACCAAACTTCCATTGATTTTACAACTTCAAAAGGAAAAGTAACACATGAATTTTAGTAACTCGAAAAAGCTTTATAACAAGGGATTAGTGAATTTGGTTGGGGCTGTGAATTCTCCTGTAAGAGCGTTTGCATCTGTCGGTGGAAACCCTTTATTTATAAAAAAAGCCAAAGGATCTAAAATTGTTGATGTTGACGGAAATAAATATTTGGATTTAGTGCTTTCGTACGGACCTATGATATTAGGTCATCGCCATAAAAAAGTGCAAAAAGCAGTCACTAAGTCACTGAAAAACGGTTATTCTTTTGGTGCGACGACAGCGAATGAAATTAAATTAGCGAAGATTGTTTGTGATGCTTTTCCGGGAATGGATAAAGTTCGATTTGTAAACTCTGGAACTGAAGCTGTTTTAAGTGGAATACGATTGGCAAGAGCATTCACAGGGAAAGATAAAATTATCAAGTTTGCGGGTTGTTATC
>JALQZD010000020.1 GCA_023258495.1 Polaribacter sp. | reverse complement strand
TTGATTTGATCGTCTTCTCATCCGATTTGATTGAGTAAACTCATCAAATATTACTTCGAATCCGATGCACCAATTTTGGTTTGTTGTGGAGACGCCGAGAATCGAACTCGGGTCCAAACAAGCAGCTCAAAAGCTTTCTACATACTTAGTTTCTGTTTCATTTTCGATAAAAAGCTGACCAAAAACTATCCACTTTTCACTTAGCTTCTAAAGTTTCGAAAACCTATCGAAGCGTTAGGTTCTCTATGTTTACTTTTACGATGCCCAATAGAAAAACGCCGTAAACCAAGGCTTTTTTAGGACATTTAGCTTGTACACCTTGTGTACCGAGGCCAATCTTACTGTGATTCAGATTATGCAGCTAAAGCGTAGTTATCTTCGCCGTTTATAGGTTGAAATAAGTTTTACAAGTCGTCATTTCACTCCTTGGTATGCTTACAATTTCACTGACCTTGCTGTCAAAACCAGTCGTCCCCATGTAAATGGTTCGTACTTCTTTTCAAAGAACGGAAGGCAAAAGTATAAAAACCTATTTTTTATCTTTGCATTTTAATCAACAAAAACACAAATTCCATAACATTTCCTATGAAGTTCGGTATTATTAAAGAACGGAAAAATCCACCAGATAAGCGTGTGGTTTTTTCACCATCAAAACTAATTGAACTAAAAAAACAATTTCCTGAAGCAGAAGTAGTTGTTGAAAAATCTGATATTCGAACTTTTCCAAATGCAGCTTATGAGGGCGTTGGTATAGAAGTGGTAGACGATTTGTCAGATTGTGATGTTCTTATTGGTGTTAAAGAAGTTCCCGTTGATCATTTAATTCCGAATAGGAAATATTTTTTCTTTAGTCATACCGTCAAAAAACAACCGTACAACAGAAAACTATTGCAAGCCATTCTTCAGAAAAATATTGAATTATTCGATCATGAGGTAATTGTTGCTGAAAACGGATTTCGATTAATTGGATTTGGCCGTTATGCGGGAATCGTTGGTGCCTACAACGGATTCCGAGCCATTGGAATTCATAAAGAGTTGTTTGAATTGCCGAAAGCCGAAAATTTAGAAAGTCAACAGGACTTAATTCAACAATTAAATTCAGTTGAGTTTCCACCGATGAAAATTCTCCTAACAGGTGTTGGAAAGGTAGCCAAAGGAGCGAAAGAAATGTTAGATGCTATGGGAATCAAAAAGGTATCGGTTCAGGAATATTTACATCAAACTTTTGCTATTTCTGTGTATTGCATGATTGATGTTTTAGACTACAACAAACGAAAAGACGGAGAAATTATAGATAACCAAGATTTTTATAATCACCCGGAAGAATATATTTCTGATTTCGGTCGATTTGCTGCAGTAACCGATTACTTTATTGCGGGTCATTTTTATGGTGATGGATCTCCGTATTTGTTTACTAGAGAGGATGCCAAACAAGATGATTTCAATATTAAATACGTGGCTGATATATCTTGTGATATTGATGGTCCTGTTGCCAGTACCATTAGATCATCATCAATCGAAAATCCAATTTATGGATATGATCCAAAAACAGAATCTGAAGTCGATTTCAAAGATCCAAATGCCATTGTCGTAATGGCCGTTGATAATCTGCCATGTGAACTTCCAAAGGATGCCAGTGAAGGTTTTGGAGAGATGTTTTTAGAACATGTAATTCCAGCATTTTTCAATGATGATAAAGACGGAATTCTTTCGAGAGCAATCATGACTCAAAGCGGAAAGCTAACTCCTCGTTTTTCCTTTTTACAAGATTATGTAGACGGGAAGGAGTGATTCTCTAAGGCTTTGCAGAAATTCCTAAAGTGATAAATGCAATACCCAGCATCAATAGACTAGGGTACCAATATGACGGAATGACAATACAAACAATTCCGAGCAGAACGCATAACCCAGTAATCAATAAGTTTTCTGTAACCAACTTTGATTGAAGCAAGTGATGAACTGCAAATCCGAATAGAAAAACGGGTGCAATGAATTCTATTTTTCCTTCTGATTTCAAGAAAAATAATAGTGTCAAAAGCACAGAAAATAGTACAATGAATTTTAAAGCGGTTTGTTTGCTTTTTGTATTCCACAACTCCTGATTTGATGATTTTGCCTGTCGAAATCCGAAGAAATACATGGTGATTCCAGAAAATAAAACTGTCAGAATTACAAGTATTTGAATGAATAATTCAATTTGCGAATCAGATAATTCGTTGTCTACATATCCGTCCAAAACATACCCATCCAAACTGCTTTTTATTAAGTAAGACGAGAGTAAAATGTACAATCCTATTTGGATCGATGAAAATCCTTTAATCACAAAGTTGGACCTATTTGACTTGTTGTTTTTCATAAAGCCGATCAGGGTTGTAAGATACAAAATGAAATCTGCTACACCATAATAATTGTTCTCACTTCAATTCTTTTAAATAGGTAAAAATCATGCTGAGTTCGAATATCATTTTGTTTTGTTATGGAATCCTAAAACGCAGAGCATCCTTCTGATTGAAATAAATCAATAGTTCTGATTTTCGTTTCGGATTTGGAATGGTAAAAGAAGTAACTCCATTTATTCTAGTCACATTCGCACGTTGAGCGTAGCGCATTCCAGGCATTGCGTATGCTATTTTAATAGTAGCAGGTAAATTTTTGATTGAAAACGTAAAATTGTCATCATCAGATTGCAATACGCCTAGTTTTGGAGTTTCCAGGGCTGCTCCTGATTTTAAAAACGAATTCGCATAAATCGGTTGATTGAAAAATTCATCAATAGCCATTCTGCCAAATCGTAAAATCCATAATCGGTCCTTCGGATAATGCGTTTTAAAAATATCCTGATTCGAAATATCGTAATAATACGGATTGAAATCTCTTACCCATCGATTTTGGAATTCATAGCCCGCAGCCCATGTTGCATCTAAAATGATAAACTTTCCATTGAGCTTTACGGCATTCCAGGCATGATTTGTAGAACTCGGAATTACCCCAATTTCTGAAGTATTGATACGTACATATCCTTTAATCACAAAGGCTTCAATTCCGAGTAAATCGCATACCTTTTTAAAGGATTGTGCATATTCCTCACAAACCCCCAACTTGGTTAAAAAAGCTTTGTTAATCAATCGATCTTTTATTGCTTGTAGTTTCTGTAATCGTTCGGCTTCTGATGAATAACTGAATCGATAACTTCGTTGTTTCGGATTGTAAAACTCGCGTAAATTATACCGGATATTTTTGGCAAGCCAGTAAAATGTCGCCTTGACTTTTTCTTCGTCAGATTCAAAATCATTATCGATTTGATTAGCGAGATTTTCAACTTTTGAGAATGCAGGGTATAAATCGACTTTCGTCCCAATTGATGAAAAACCCTGAGCATTCGAATTCAGACTACAAAAAAATAAAATGACTAGAAATCGCAACATTGTAATAGCTAAACTACGAAAGAATCTAAAAATTATGTAGGGGCGTGATTTTAAAATCCGTTTACCACTTTTCTGATGGCAACCAGATTCGATAATAATGGTTCGAGATTATCAAGATGTAGCATATTTGCTCCATCACTTTTAGCATTGGAAGGATTAAAATGTGTTTCAATAAATAAACCATCTACATTGTTAACCACACCAGCGCGAGCAATGGTTTCAATCATATCTGGTCTTCCACCAGTCACCCCGATTGTTTGATTGGGTTGCTGTAAAGAATGCGTCACGTCCAATACTGTTGGTGCAAATTTTTGCATTTCTGGAATTCCTCTAAAATCAACGATCATATCCTGATATCCAAACATGGTTCCACGATCAGTAACCCAAACCTTATCGTTTCCAGAGTCTTTCACCTTTTGAACGGCATGCTTCATAGCCCCTGGACTCATAAATTGACCTTTCTTTAGATTGACCACCTTATCCGTATTTGCAGCAGCGACAACCAAGTCAGTTTGACGAACTAAAAATGCTGGTATCTGAAGTACATCAACATATTCTGCGGCCATTTCAGCATCAGAAACCTCATGAATATCTGTAATGGTAGGAATATCGAATGTTTGTCCGACTTTTTGTAAAATTTTCAAGGCTTTTTCATCTCCAATTCCGGTAAAACTATCGATTCGGCTGCGATTGGCTTTTTTAAAACTACCTTTAAAAACGTAAGGGATTTTTAAATCGTTGGTAATCGAAACTACTTTTTCTGCTATTCGTAAAGCCATGTCTTCACCTTCGATAGCACAAGGACCTGCCAGCAAGAAAAAATTGTTGGAATCCTGATGCTTTATATTTGGAATGTATGATAAATCCATTGGGAAAATTTTCACAAAAATAAGAAATTATATTCGCTATCTTTCTCTCAAATTTAAATCAATGAAATCTCATTTTATAGCAATAATCCTGGTTCTAGGTTTATTTTCATCATGTAAACAAACTGAAAATTCAAAAGATCATTCAACCTCAGTAGAAATTGATTCAGTATCTGTTCGAAAGCATTTGTATACGCTAGCTTCTGATGATATGAAGGGAAGAAGAACTGGTACCGACGGAATCGAGAAGGCTGCGCAATACATCGAAAATGAATTTAAAAGAATGGGTCTAAAAACCTATGAAGACTTGTCGGATTATAGACAAACGTTCAAATTTAAACCAAGAAGGTTCAATGATAGTATTGTTGGAAGTAATATTATTGGTGTCTTACCTGGAACGAGTCAGAAAGGGGAATATGTTGTGATTTCTGCTCATTATGATCACTTGGGGATTCGTCAAAAAGAGGGACAATTGGATAGTATTTATAATGGTGCAAATGACAATGCTTCTGGAGTTACAGGTGTGTTGGCATTAGCGGAGTATTTTGCGAAAAAGAAATTAAATAAAAGAACCATTGTTTTTATTGCCTTTACAGCTGAAGAGATGGGTCTCGTAGGGTCCAGGTATTTTGGAAAAGGGATTGATGCATCAAAATTTGTGGCGGGAATCAATTTAGAAATGATTGGTAAAACACCAAGTTTCGGTCCAAATACGGCTTGGTTAACTGGTTTTGATCGTTCCGATTTTGGTAAAATTGTTCAAAAGAACTTAGAAGGTTCAGGATATAAATTGTATCCAGATCCTTACAAACAATTTAGGTTGTTTTTTAGATCGGATAATGCATCCCTGGCGAGATTAGGCGTACCGTCTCATACGTTTTCTACTTCTCCAATTGATACAGATAAAGATTATCATCAAGCTTCTGATGAAGCCGAAACCTTAGATGTCTGGGTAATTACGCAAACAATAAGGGCAGTTGCTCGTGGTACAGAGAGTATTATTGATGGCACGGATACTCCAACTCGAATCATATTAGAAGAGTAAAGCATGTTAATATAGCGTTATCAATACATTTCATTCAACCTTTAATTTAATTTAATTTCATTCGGATTTGACGCTCGAATCAGTATGGTAATAAACTTTTTCAACTATAGGTTGGTAATGCCTAAAATTGCAATTATTTTTGAGTACAAATTAAGGATATGAGGATTCATTTTATTGCGATTGGCGGAAGTGCTATGCACAATTTAGCCATTGCTTTGCATAAGAAAGGATATCAGGTAACAGGGAGTGATGATACGATTCACGACCCCTCGAAAAGTCGATTAGAAAAGTACGGATTGCTACCTGAGGAATTTGGATGGTTTCCAGAAAAAATCAATTCAGATTTAGATACGATTATCCTTGGAATGCATGCCAAAATTGATAATCCTGAGCTTTTGAAAGCCCAAGCATTGGGATTAAAGATTTATTCATATCCAGAGTTTTTATTTGAGCAATCCAAAGATAAGACCAGAGTTGTTATTGGTGGTTCACATGGAAAAACAACGATCACTTCAATGATTTTACACGTATTGAATTATCATGATCGCGAAGTGGATTACATGGTTGGTGCGCAATTGGAAGGATTTGAAACCATGGTGCATCTAACAGAAGAGAATGAAT
>JALQZD010000325.1 GCA_023258495.1 Polaribacter sp. | reverse complement strand
AACTCAATTGATTTTTGATGAAGAAAGAACCTCTTCAGAAATCATGGAAAAAGCCAAATCCTTAGGAAGGGAATTTGTGATTCAAGTATCCGGTCAGGTGATTGAACGTGAATCGAAGAATGATAAGATCTCAACAGGAGCTATTGAAGTATTGGTATCTGAACTTACGATTTTGAATGAGTCGAAGTTACCGCCTTTTACCATCGAAAATGAAACCGATGGAGGTGAAGACATTCGTATGAAGTATCGTTATTTGGATATCCGACGTAATCCTGTAAAAGACAGTCTGATTTTTCGGCATAAGGTAACGATGGAGGTACGCAAGTACCTATCTGAAAAGAGCTTTATTGAAATTGAAACACCCTATTTAATCAAATCAACTCCAGAAGGGGCACGTGATTTTGTAGTGCCGAGTCGAATGAACGAGGGTCAATTTTACGCCTTACCTCAGAGTCCGCAGACCTTTAAACAATTGCTGATGGTAGGTGGAATGGATAAGTATTTCCAGATTGTAAAGTGTTTTAGAGACGAGGATTTACGTGCAGACAGACAACCAGAATTTACACAGATCGATTGTGAAATGGCTTTTGTGGAACAAGAAGATATTCTAAATACCTTCGAAGGGTTAACGCGTCATTTGTTGAAAGAAATCAATGGGGTTGAGGTCGATAAATTCCCGAGAATGCTTTACGATGATGCGATGCGTTTGTATGGAAATGATAAACCGGATATTCGCTTCGGAATGCAATTTGGTGAATTGAATGCAGTAGCACAGCACAAAGATTTTAATGTATTCAATCAAGCTGAATTGGTGGTTGGAATTGCTGTTCCTGGCGGAAATGAATACACCAGAAAGCAGATTGATAATGTAATCAAATGGGTGAAACGCCCACAGGTTGGAGCCCTCGGAATGGTATATTGTCGCGTGAACGAAGATGGAACCTATAAATCATCCGTAGATAAATTCTATGACCAAGAGGATCTAGCAAAATGGGCCGAAGTTACGGGTGCAAAACCTGGTGATTTGATTTGTGTATTGTCTGGAGAAACGAATAAGGTAAGAGCACAACTATCGGCTTTACGTATGCATTTAGCCGAAGAGTTAGGGTTACGTAAACCTGATGAATTTGCACCATTATGGGTAATCGATTTCCCCTTATTAGAATTAGACGAGGAAACAGGGCATTATCATGCAATGCACCATCCATTTACTTCTCCAAAACCAGGACAATTGGAGTTATTAGATTCTAAACCTGAAGAAGTAAAAGCGAATGCCTATGACTTAGTATTAAATGGTAATGAAATTGGAGGGGGTTCAATTCGTATTCACGATAAAGAAACGCAAAAAATAATGCTGAAACATCTTGGATTCTCAGATGAAGAAGCAAAAGCACAATTCGGATTCTTAATGGACGCATTTGAATTTGGTGCGCCACCGCACGGCGGAATCGCATTTGGTTTAGATCGATTGGTAGCCATATTGGCAGGTCAGGAAACCATTCGAGATTTTATTGCATTTCCAAAAAACAATTCTGGACGTGATGTCATGATCGATGCGCCAGCACCACTGGATAACGAACAACTTAAAGAACTCAATATCAAATTAGATATGTAAACTCAAAAGAATCCTGCCTTCGCAGGATTTTTTATTACATTTAATTCATGAAAAAATCAATCTTCCTTCTTGTATTCTTTAGCAGTATTTATTCTTTTTCACAATCATTAACTGGAAACAAGTTGTTAGAAAAAGCAATCCAGTTTCATGATCCAAATAATCAATGGTCAAGCTTTAACGGAACGTTGTATGTGAAAATGGAAACTCCGAAACGATCTCCACGGTTAAGCAAAATCACAATCGACTTACCAAATGAATATTTTCGAGTTAGAGCTAAGAGAGATTCTATTTCGAATATTTATGAATTAAAGAAAAAGAAATGTTCTGCGTCAACGATAGGAGAAAAATTTAAGAAAGAACTGACTAAAGAGGAGTGGAAACAAAAATTAGATGAGGATTGTAAAAGAGCAAATCTCTACAAGAATTATTATACCTATTTGTATGGATTGCCCATGAAATTAAGAGATGAAGGCACCATTATTCATCAAAAAGTAGAAAAGAAAACTTTTAAGGGGAAAGACTATTTGGTTTTAAAAGTGTCTTATGATGAAGCTGTTGGAAAAGACACATGGTATTTTTATTTCAATCCGAACACCTATGCCATGGAAGTCTATCAATTCTTTAAAGATGAATCCAAAAATGATGGTGAATATATTTTACTTTCTGGATTGGAAGATATCAACGGCATAAAAATGCCAAAGAAAAGAGCCTGGTATTACAACAATAATAATGGTTATTTAGGAACAGATTATTTATCGAGTAAGCAATAGATTTTACATTGTTTTATGCCAACCAAAAGCAAAGTTTTAAAGCAAATTCTACTCTGGAGATACAAGTATGTAACTGAACATCAGTTCTTGTATATTCTAAGTGTAATTGTTGGTTTTTTAGCGGGACTTGGAACATTGGTTTTAAAAAACTTAACCTTCTTTTTTCATGATATTTTAGAGGGTAGATTTATTAAAGACATCCATTATTTGCTGTATTTCATTTTCCCAATTATCGGATTGGTATTGGTGTATTACATCAAAAAAAAAGTGATAAAAAAGGAGATAGGACATGGTATCTCAACAACCTTACATGCGGTTTCAAAACGCAAAGGAATCATCGAAAAGTATCGAATTTATGCTTCCTTAATTACCGCACCCATTACAGTTGGTTTCGGGGGATCTGTGGGTTTACAAGGACCTGCGGTAAGTACAGGAGCGGCATTGGGCTCATGGACGTCTCAGTTGTTTCACATGAACACCAAGAACAGGATGTTGCTCATTGGTTGTGCAACGGCTGGTGCGATGTCATCAATGTTTAAGGCGCCCGTAGCCGCAATTATTTTTGCTTTAGAAATTTTTAGTTTAGACTTGGCTTTCGTATCCTTGATTCCACTTTTACTGGCCTCAGTTTCTGCCGTGGTAACCTCCTATTTTTTCTTTGAAAAAGATGCATTACTCGGATTTGAATTGCAGGATGATTTTCAAATTAATCATATTTTCTACTTTGTGCTATTGGGAATAGCAACCGGATTTGCCTCCGTGTACTTTTCGAAAATCTATTTTAAGATCATCAACTTTTTCAAGCGCTTTAAAAAGCCTATTCATCGACTTATTTTTGGCGGATTTGCTATTGGATTCATGCTTTATATGCTACCCCCTTTATATGGGGAAGGATATGAAATCATCAATAATTTGTTGAATGGAGATGCTAAAAAAGCCTTGGCAGACATTAGCTATAATGTGAATATGGATAACGTCTGGGTTGTGGTCGTTTTTTTATTGCTCATCACCATTTTCAAGGCGATAGCGATGACCATTACATTTGCCGCAGGAGGAGTTGGTGGAATTTTTATTCCGACGCTGGTTATGGGAAGTGTTCTGGGAAATGTTGTGGCTAAAATTATCAATCAGTTGGGTGGGAATGTTTCCGAAAGTAATTTCACATTAATCGGAATGACAGGCTTGATGGCTGGAGTACTTCATGCCCCGCTTACTTCTATTTTCTTAATTGCCGAAATCACTGGGGGATATGAATTATTTGTTCCGCTAATGTTAGTAGCTGCTATTTCTTACGCGTTAACGAAATACTTTGTTGCCAATTCAATTTACACCACAGAGCTCGCAGAAAAAGGTGAATTGATCACCTATGATAAAGACAAAAATGTCCTGATGATGATGGATATAGAGAGAGAAATTGAAACCAATTTTAAAGTCCTACATCCAGAAATGACCTTGGGAGAAATGCTGAAAAAAGCGGTTGCTCGTTCGAATCGAAATATCTTTCCAGTAGTTAATGACAAAGGTCAATTTTTAGGAATCGTATTATTAGATGATATCCGTTCGGTCATGTTTGATCGGGAATTGTATGATAGTATTACGGTAGAAACCTTTATGAAAGCAGCGCCAGAAATCATTTTCCATACCGATACGGCCACTCAGGTGATGAATAAATTTAAATCGAGTGGTGCTTGGAATCTACCTGTTTTAAAAGATGATAAATACCTCGGATTTATTTCAAAATCCAAACTACTGACCGCCTATAGAAATAAGTTAATCGAGGTTACAGGTTAATAGAACTAGAACCAAGGATCTAGGTTTTTTTCCAATTCTTTCTGAGTGCTTAGTGATGAAGTTTTAAAGTCATTCTTTCCGATAAATAAGCAACTGTGCATTAAGAATATAAATTGTAGATCTATTAAATCTTGAACTAATAATAATATTTTATGTGTGTTTTCTGTGTCCTTTTCATCAAAAGCCGCGATTTTCTCGCCATTTTTAAACACAGATTTTTTGTATTGGTAATGTTCCTTTATCGTATAAAAATTTCCATCAAGTTCCATTTCAAAAACGGTATTCTTCTTATTCTTTGATTGCAATAGTAACTTTTCACCTTTGGAGTTAGAGATGAAATAACACATTTTCCATTTCCAAAATTGAAATTTCTTAGTAACACTGAAAATACTATTTCCATCACTATTTTTTATTTCAGAGGCGAATTTTCCGAACTCCATGTACCAATATGAACTTAGTTCAAGAAAATCAGAATTTGGTTTTTGTAGTGCTAATTCGTTGTTGTTATGAAAGATATTGAAAGCGATTTTTTTCATCAAACTACTGAGTTAAATATTGAACAACAATATCGGGAAAGTCGGTAAAGGCACCATCAATTTTTGCCTCAAAAAACAAAGAATTCATCATGTCATTAAAGCCGGTGTAGTCTTCGACGTCATCTGCACGTAAGGTATACGCATGTACTTTAAGACCCAATTGATGAGCTTTTGTGACCAAGTTTGAATATTCAATTTTTCCTGATTTAGAATCCTTGATTAGTAATTTGTACCAAGGACCTATACCATCAGCATAGGATGCATAATCTTTTAATTGTTCGGTCTCCTGCGGATGTTCAATCAGTTGAACCAAAAACAATTCTGATTGCAATTCAGTTCGAATTCGTTTCAACTCACTTGCATCAAAACATTGAAGGATACAATTGTTATTTTTGCTGTTATAACCATAGTTTGACAAAATATCTAAAACAATTTTAGAAATGTCTTTTCCTTCTTTTTGATGGAAAGCAGGCCCCTTTATTTCTGGATAGATTCCAATGTTTTTTCCTGTTTTTTCATTCAATTCTTGAATGACTTCAATCTCTTCTTGAAGTGAATGTAATTTAAAATTTGAAGTCCTTTTTGAAAATCGATTGGGATACACCTGTTTTCCTGTTTTTGGATCAAATCGCTCAAAAACGGTCAGTTGTTTCAATTCTTCAAAAGTGAAGTCAATCACATAAAATCGATTGTCTTCTCTTTTTTTATCAGGAAAAATAGTTGCAACATTAGTTACATTGTTCAAGTAAATATCATGAATTACAATGGGTACATTGTCTTTACTCAATACCAAATCCTGTTCAATGAAATCCACACCCATTCCGTGCGCCATTATTTTTGATTCCATAGTGTGCTCTGGTAAATACCCAGATGCTCCGCGATGAGCTATGACAATTTTTGGTTCCATTTTTCGATTTTTTTGAGATTGATTACAACTTGAATAGCTCAAAACTATCAGTATAAGAAGTAAAAAATCGATAGGTGTTTTCATGAGCCATTAAAAATATAACTTTTGTAATTTTACAATATGAAATTAGCATTA
>JALQZD010000324.1 GCA_023258495.1 Polaribacter sp. | reverse complement strand
TTAATGCGACCAATTGTTCTTTATTTTCGAGCTTTTCAAGTAAGGACGAAAATATCACAATTTTTCCCCCAGATAAGGCAAAGGCATTGAGTTGGTCGCTGTTTGCTACATAGGCGTCAATATTGAATTCTGTATCAAATTCCAACTCATCAACAAAACCCTGAAGCTTTTTCGATTTTTCGTCGTCAATGTTCAACTCGGGTGATAAAACTCGATATACGTAATTGCCAAAGTCAGTAACAGCACTTTGGCTTAAGTTGGCAGCGAAGTTTTCTGCAATGGCCGGGATAACATATAAGTAGGCTACAAATACCAATCCGATGAGTCCAACAATGAAACTAACAAGTGTCTTTTTACCCGACTGATGTAATTTTGTATCAATTCCCCGATTAAAGTTTTTATTATCGTGGTTACTTATGAAAGAAATGAAATCGTGATCATCACTTTCTAATCGCTGAAACGGAAAGTTTTTCCCATAAGTAAAGGCAATAAATCCCTTGGTAAAAACATTCGACTTTTTGATGTTTTCAACAGACCAGTTGACATGCATGGGTGATTCATCATCCAAATAACGTATAGTCCATTGCAAAGAGTTTATGGTCACTTCGGCATGATGGGTTTTCGAAGTTTTTCCATCAAAATATTTCGCCTTAAACGCCATGATCTACAGTAAATCGAAATCTAAGAAATCTAAAAAATCATCACCAGTTGCATCATCATAATCATCATAAGTGGATTGTTCGATGGCATTCGTATCTACATATCCTTCTAGCTCAGAAAATCTGAAGAAGAAATTTATCGTTCTTACTGCAACCCAAGGAGTTGCAAGTCCAAGTGTGAATGCAATCAGGAAAAAGTTGACAACCAATAGTTCAAATACATCTCCTGCTTTCATTTTGAAACTTAGATAGATTCGTTCTCCATTCTGAGTTACGCTCGTGTTATCGATATAAAATCTCCACAGATTTTTGTAATACCAGAAAGAATAGATTCCTAAGGTGATATAAAAGAGTAGTACCAATTTGATATTAATCCATAAAAGTTGCCCTCCGCTTCCATGAAAATTAAAGGACACATTTCCGAATTTTAATTTACTTAAAACGTATTTACGAATATCTACTTGTAGCCAGGCACTATAAATTCCTAATGTAAAAATGGTCAAAAGAACACCTTTAATGTATACAAGAAATAATTCTTTTTTACTTCCAGTATATTTAAAATGAATTCCTTTCCACGAGCTACGTGATGCTCGATAGCGCACTGCCCCGTGAATCGCTAGCGGGATAATCAGAATAAAGAATAAGTAAAACAAAGAGGCTGCTGTGATGGTCATCACTTCACTCTGACTTTGAATTCCAAATAGGAGGTAGACATATAGAAGAATTAAAATCACATAGATTTTTATAAACCCACGAAATACTTCCATTCCAGTGGCATGGAATTGAAAACGAGCATCATCAAGTTCAGATGACTGATAATGGTATTTTAAAATTTCAACCTTGGCCCAAGGGTAATATAGCCCCAGTGTTAATAGGGTTAGAATGATGTTCTTAAAGTAAACAATTGCGAATTCACTTCCTTTTCCATAGTATTTGATTTTCTTGGTGGTAGATGGGTTTCCAGAGATTACTTCCATAGTGTTTTGGTTTGTCTGATTTTTTTTCTGCAATATAAATTGAAAGTTCTCAGATAAAAAATCAATCTTGCTTAATTTTCTTACATTTAGAACATTAAATATAATCACATGAAAAAATTAATAGCTGCTGTTGTTGCCTTGTTTTTTATTCAGTTTTTAAATGCGCAAACGCATTTACTTTGCGGGAAGCTGGTTGATACCAAATCAGGTAAAATCGAATCTAAAAAGACCGTTATCGTTGAGGGAAATAAAATCGTAAAAGTAATTGATGGTTACCTAATTCCGAAAAACACAAACATTACGGTTGTCGACTTAAAAGATAAGGTGGTTATGCCGGGATTGATTGATTTTCATGTGCACATCGAACATGAGTACGATAAAAAAACACAATTAAAGAGGTTCATTTTGGATGAAGCAGATATCGCTTTCAATGCCGCTAAGTTTGCAAGTATTACTCTTCAAAATGGATTTACGGCAGTTCGAGATTTAGGAGGAACTGGAGTCAATATTTCATTGAGAAAGGCCATTGATGCAGGTACAATTGAAGGACCTCGTGTATTTACCGCAGGAAAATCCATTGCGACAACAGGAGGGCACGCAGATCCAACCAACGGAAGTGCACGTCATTTAATTGGGAATCCTGGTCCGAAAGAAGGAGTGGTGAATTCTGTTGAAGATGCTAAAAAGGCGGTGCGTCAGCGTTATAAAAATGGAGCAGATTGTATCAAAATTACGGCAACTGGAGGTGTATTAAGTGTTGCTAAATCTGGTGATAATCCTCAATTTACTATTGAAGAGGTGAAAGCTATTTGTGAAACAGCCAGAGATTATGGAATGCACGTTGCTGCCCACGCTCATGGAGACGTTGGAATGCAAAGAGCTGTTTTGGGCGGTGTAAAAACCATTGAACACGGAACCTATATGAGCGATGAGACCATGGAGATTATGATTAAAAATGATGCCTATTTAGTTCCGACGATTACGGCCGGAAAAGAAGTGGCAGAGAAGGCTAAAGTGAAGGGATTCTACCCAGATATTGTTGTGCCAAAAGCTTTAGCTGTTGGGCCACAAATCCAAGGAACATTTGCTCGAGCTTATAAAAAAGGTGTTGGAATTGCCTTCGGAACAGATGCTGGTGTTTTTCCTCACGGAAATAATGGAAAAGAATTCAAATATATGGTAGAGGCTGGTATGCCTGCAATGGAAACCATTCAATCGGCAACGATTACGAATGCCAAGTTGTTAAAAATGGAGAACGAACTGGGTCAGATTAAAGGAGGGTTTTTGGCTGATATTATTGCGGTAAATGACGATCCTACTAAGAAGATCGAGACCATGGAAAACGTTGTTTTTGTTATGAAAAATGGCGTGATTTACAAGTATTTAATGCTGAAATATTTGCAAATACATTTATTCAAACTAATTAATTAAATTACTAGAAATTAATG
>JALQZD010000278.1 GCA_023258495.1 Polaribacter sp. | reverse complement strand
AAAAAGAAATGCTGGATAATATGAAACAAGGATCTGTAATTGTTGATTTAGCTGTAGAGTCTGGTGGAAATTGTGAATACAGCCAACTTGGAAAAATTGTTTCGAAAAATGGATTAAAAATTGTTGGTCATGCGAACGTTCCAGGTAGAGTGGCAAATAACGCATCTAGTTTATTTTCAAAAAATATATCTAACTTTTTAAAACTCATGAATTTTGAGGATAAAAAGAAATCAGTTATTAACAAAAATGATGAAATTATCAAAGCAACTTTGATTTGTTCAGCAGGAAAAAATTTAATCAAGTAAAGGAGATACCATGTCAGAAATTTCAACACAATTAGAGTTACTTTCTTTTAAGGCTCAAAATCTAGCTAATCATGCTAATCAGCTAGCAAATACAGTTCTAGAACCTTCGGGAGGACATAGTGACTTTCTTATTTTTGGTATTACCGTATTAGTCCTTGCATGTTTTGTTGGCTATTATGTTGTTTGGTCGGTAACACCAGCTCTTCATAGTCCTTTGATGGGTGTTACGAACGCTATCTCATCTGTAATCATAGTGGGCGCATTGCTAGCAGCCGGACCAATTGATGGAACTATCTCAAAGTATTTTGGGCTCGTTGCTGTAGGCCTCGCTGCTGTTAATATTTTTGGTGGCTTCGTTGTAACTAATCGAATGTTATCAATGTTTAAGAAGAAGAGTTAAAGGAAAACCATATGTCAAATTTATCATCAGTCGCGTATCTAATTTCATCAATTTTATTCATCCTTTCTCTTAGAGGTTTGTCTCATCCTACTACAGCTAGAAGAGGAAATTTTTACGGCATCCTAGGTATGACTATAGCAATTATTACGACCGTCTCTAATCCAGGTGTATTAAGTTATAAAGAAATCGCAATTGCTTTTATCATTGGTGGCTTAATTGGAAGTGTTATTGCTATACGAATTCAAATGACCGCATTACCTCAGTTGGTTGCGGCTTTCCATAGTTTGGTGGGATTAGCTGCTGTTTTTGTGGCTGCCTCAGCTTTCTATAATCCTATTGCTTTTAATATTGGAACCCCAGGAAATATCCCTCTTGGCAGTTTGGTTGAAATGGCCATTGGAACAGCTATTGGTGCTGTTACTTTTACAGGATCAATCATTGCTTTTGGTAAGCTTCAAGGTTTTGTTTCAGGAAACCCTTTAGTTTTTAAAGGTCAACATCTTCTTAATCTTCTTCTAGGACTAGGAATTATTGCATTGATTGCAAAATTTTGTATCGATCAAAATCCAGAATACTTTTGGATGATTGTCGTGGCTTCCTTTTTAATTGGCGTTCTGTTGATCGTCCCCATTGGTGGTGCTGATATGCCGGTTATTGTTTCTATGCTTAACTCTTATTCAGGTTGGGCCGCTGCTGGTATTGGCTTTACTCTATCAAATAATCTTCTAATTATTACTGGTGCCCTAGTGGGATCTTCAGGAGCAATCTTGAGTTACATTATGTGTAAAGGAATGAATAGATCATTCTTAAATGTTTTATTAGGTGGATTTGGTGGCGAGCAAGCAGCCAGTGCAACGGGAGTCAAAGATGACCGAATTGCAAAACAGGGTAATGCTGCAGATGCTGCTTTCATGATGAAAAATAGTAAAACAATTATCATTGTTCCTGGTTATGGTATGGCAGTTGCGCAAGCTCAACACGCTCTTAGAGAAATGGGAGACCTTCTAAAAGCAGCAGGAGCGCAAGTTCGTTATGCTATTCACCCTGTAGCTGGAAGAATGCCAGGCCATATGAACGTTTTATTAGCAGAAGCTAATGTTCCCTATGATGAAGTTTTAGAATTAGATGAAATTAATAGGGATTTCTCTCAAACTGATGTTGCTTTTGTAATT
>JALQZD010000258.1 GCA_023258495.1 Polaribacter sp. | reverse complement strand
AACCTATTCATTCGCTAAATAATGATGAGAAAGTATATCATAGTTCTGTTTGTAAGCTTTATTCTTTTTAAATGTTCGTCAGAAAAAGAACAAATAGCGGTAACTCCAGAGGATTACCATGCGCTCATTGATAAAGTAACCGACATCATGGTGCATGACATTTTTTCTCCACCTGTGGCTAGTCGAGTGTATGTGTATCCGAATATTGCTGCCTATCAAGTATTGAATGGTTGCGAGGGAAATTACAAATCCTTATCGGATCAATTAAATGGATTGAAGCCAATTTCAAAACCAATGGAGGATTCAACCGTAAATAAAAAATTAGCATCCATTATAGCGTATTTGGATATCGCAAAAGACCTGGTATTTTCGAAAGAAATGATCACCAATTACCGTGATAGTTTATACACGGTATGGAGTTCTCAAAACGCCACAGACTTTGAAAAAGCTAAAAATTACGGACTCCTACACTCAGAACATATTGGTTCTTGGATGCAGCAGGATCGATATAATGAAACCCGAACAATGCCAGAATTCACGGTGCATTCTAAGGATCCTTCACGATGGCAACCGACACCTCCGGCCTATATGAAAGGCATTGAGCCCAACTGGAAAAAGATTAGAACTTTTGTTCTGGATTCTGCATCACAATTTAAACCGGTTCCGCCACCTCCATTTTCATTAGAAAAGGGCAGCGCTTTTTACAAAGAACTGACAGGTGTTTACAACATCGGAAAAGAGATTGTCAAAAAAGGAGATGACTCAGAAGAGGTAAAAATCGCCCAATTCTGGGATTGTAATCCGTACGTGGCAGTGAACAAAGGACACTTTATGTTTGCGTCCAAAAAGATTACTCCAGGCGCTCATTGGATGGGGATTTGTAAAATTGCCAACAAGACTTCCAATGCTGATTTTGAGAAAACCGTTTATGCCTATACAAAGACTTCTATTGCCCTTGCGGATGGTTTTATCAGTTGTTGGGATGAGAAGTACCGAAGTAATTTAATTCGCCCAGAAACACTTATTAATAAATACATTGATGAAGACTGGGTTCCTTTGTTACAAACACCGCCGTTCCCCGAATACACCAGTGGTCATTCCGTAGTTTCAGGAGCTGCTGCAGAAGTACTGACATCTGTATTTGGCGATAATTTCGCTTTTGATGACACTACAGAAATTCCGTACGGATTACCGGTCAGAAGTTATAAATCTTTCCGGGAGGCTGCTAAAGAAGCTGCAATCAGTCGAGTATATGGTGGCATCCACTACAACGCTGCTGTGTACGTCGGAATTGATCAGGGAATCAATGTGGGTAAGTGGGTGAATTCAAAAATTAGATTTGAGGATTAGGATTCTTAATAAGGTCCGTGATTTGAAGTTTCTTTGGTGTCTTTTAAATAGAACTGTATTACCAAAGAATCTCCTTTTTTTACATTTAATAATTCAGCCTTTATCCATTCTTTACCGATAGCTCCTGCGTTAATTATAAAGTTACCAGGATTAACCTTCAAATTCAGATCCTTCAATTTCTCCTCATCCAAAATTGAGTCATTTACCTTAAAAGTTG
>JALQZD010000254.1 GCA_023258495.1 Polaribacter sp. | reverse complement strand
GCCGAAGGAAAAGGTTTGGGTCATTACTTCTTACGTCACATTGAACGTAATTCATTACTGCTATTTTTGATTCCGGCCGATAGCATGGATATTCAAAACGAATACAATATATTATTGAACGAACTCCGAAAACACAATCCGGAATTGTTAGATAAAGATCGCATTCTTGCGATTTCAAAATCGGACTTATTAGATGATGAATTAAAAGCTGAAATTCGTCAAGAATTACCTTCGGATTTGGATTGTCTTTTTATTTCATCGGTAGCTCAACAAGGTTTACAAGAGCTGAAAGACAAGCTTTGGAAGGTGCTTAATAGCTAATTATTGCAAAGAAATTTTAATGGGCAACTGATACTGGGTAGTAACTGGGATTCCACGTTTCGTTGCCGGAATCACCTTCGGAAGTTTTTCAATACACAACTTCAATACACTATCCAAGGATGGTAAATTTTTCTGAAGTTCTTGAGATGCAATCATGTTTTTAAAAACGAACTCTCCATTTGCCGTTACATGCATAATCACCTGCACTTCTTCATCAATTTCAAAAACACTTTCCAATTGATGATGTTGTAACTCAATTCCTATTTTCTGATGAATTTCCAGTCGAAAACAATCTGATTTTTTAAACTTATCAATGATGGAATCACATTCTTGAAATGAAGGAGATAAATCGACCGATGAAAAATCCACAACCGTATCAATTTGCTGCAATTTGGACTTTTTTACCAGTGGAATTTTATCGCACTGCGTAAAAATCAGCAATCCTATTATCAATAAGAGGTAAGTGATTCTCATGGTTCGATTTACATTGTGAAATTAATCAATTTTTAAGAATTACAATTCGATCGAAAGCGTATTCCTGTAACATTTGAATGATCTGGACGTCAAATACTTTGAATATGGATATCTTTTTCCTAATCCTCGGATTCATTCTTGGTCTGGTCGGACTAATCGGAGCATTCTTACCAGTGCTTCCTGGCCCGTTTACAAGCTGGGCAGGACTTTTATTGCTATACATGACAAGTGTCGTGCCCATGGATTATACATTGTTAGGTATCACCTTATTTATAGCTATTTTGATCTGGGTTTTGGATTATTTCATACCCGCGATGGGAACCAAACGTTTTGGCGGAAGCCGATATGGAATCTACGGTACTACCATTGGATTGATTATTGGGCTATTATCTCCGATCCCATTTGGAATGTTAATTGGGGCCTTTTTAGGAGCCTTAGTTGGCGAATTATTATATGATAGCCAAGACACGAATCGTGCACTTCGAGCATCGTTTGGTGCATTTATTGGATTTCTTGCCTCAGCCACATTGAAGTTCTCTGTAGCCTTAATCTATGTGGTTTTATTCCTAATTACATTTTGGGAATATAAAGGGGACTTCTTTTAATCACTTCACTTCCAAAGAGGTAAACTGAAACTTCGAACCATCAAACAATCCCTTGTCACTTAATTTCAATGACGGAATTACCAATAGCCCCATAAACGACAAGGTCATAAATGGTGCACCCAATGTGCTTCCCAATTCTTTGGCAAGTTGATCCAATTTCGCATAAGCCTGACCAATAATTTCGGCAGGTTGATCACTCATAATTCCTGCGACTGGGAGTGGAACTACCTCATTTAATTCTTTGGACACCACGCAAATTCCGCCTTTATTTTCAATCAATACATTGACTGCCTTGCAGATCATTTCATCACTAACTCCTACCGCAATAATATTGTGCGAATCATGACCGACAGAAGTGGCAATTGCTCCTTTTTTTAATCCGAAATTTTTAATAAATGCAATAGACGGGGCTTCATTCTGGTAACGATTGACCATCGCCATTTTTAAAACATCAGATTCGGTATTCGAAACCAAGTTTCCATCCACAAGTAAAGATTCACATTCAATTTCATTAGTCACCAACTCACCATCCAAGGCCTCAATTACACGAACATAATCCGCAGCGGAATGAAACTCAAAATCACTTATTCGCTTCTTTTCAGTATTGAAATTATTTAGAATTTCAAAGTCAACATCATCTGTGAAACTCTTGCTTTTTTCGGCTACTAAATCCCCTCGAATATACGTCTGTAAAACCTTAAAGTTTTCTAGATCCTCAACCACTACAAAGTCTGCCGAATCTCCTTCGTGTAAAGTTCCAACTTGCAAATCATAATGATGCACCGGATTGACACATGCAACTTGTAGCACTTTAAACACATCGATTCCTCTATCCACAGCTCTTGCGCACAGTTGATTGATATGACCTTCTAAAAGATCATCCGGATGTTTGTCATCTGAACAGAACATCATATTTTCATAATACTCAGGTAGTAAATCAATCAATGCATCGAAATTCTTGGCTGCACTACCCTCTCGAATGATGACCTTCATTCCTTTTTGCAATTTCTCTAATCCTTCTTCATAGGTAAAGCATTCGTGGTCCGTAGAAATTCCGGCACTGATGTATTTGGTTAAATCATCGCCTCGTAATCCTGGTGCATGACCATCAATCGGTTTTTTATAGTGTTTTGCCCATTCCATTTTTTTAAGCACCTCATCATCGTCATAAATGACTCCCGGATAATTCATCATCTCTGCGAGATACTTGATATTTGGATTCTCTAATAATTTTTTAATGTCGTCACTATCGATAACTGCACCCGCCGTTTCAAATGAGGTGGCAGGAACACAGGATGGCGCTCCGAAATTAAATTTCAAGGGAACTTTTAACCCATTCTCAATCATAAATTCTACGCCCTTTACCCCTAAAACATTGGCAATCTCGTGCGGATCTGAAACAGTAGCTACCGTTCCGTGAGTCAAAGCAATTTTGGCAAACTCAGATGGGACAAGCATGGAACTTTCAATATGGATATGCGCATCAACAAATCCAGGAAGGATGTAATTATCGAATTCGCCATCAATTCGTTTTATAGATGAAATTCGTCCGTTTTGAACCACTACTTCTCCCGAAAAAATCTTTCGGTTTTCAATATTTACGATATTGCCCTTTATAATCATGGCAACAAGATACGAAGCTTTGTGCTATTTGTATTTTTTGATAATTATTCTATTTTTAAGCAAATTATTGACCATGAAATTTCCATATAAAAAAGGGTATCAAAGACTAAATTTATTTTTGGGTATGCTTTGGGGTATTCAATTTATATGGAATCTTTATGAAGATCAAGAATTTCGATTGTCAAATGTAATGTGGCTTCTGTTATCTGTAACTTATTTGGGTATTTTTCTGTACAATCGAAAAGAGCAATACCTTACCATTGAAAACGGAATCATCAAACAAAACTGGCCTTTTGGAAAACAGGTGAAGATAGAAGAGATTGTCAAAGTAAGATATTTTGCTGGAGATTATACGCTCACTACTAAAAACCAAGAATTAAAAATCAACACGCAAATTCTAAATCCGGATTATTTTGAACTCCTAAAGACGGAAATTGATAAGATTGAAGCCGCCTAAAATCTTCGATCTGGGTGAAACGAATCAATGTTCATGGACGTATTGCTCTCTGAAATAATCTCCGAAACCAATTTTCCTGTTGCAGGACCAAGGCTCCAACCCATCATGGCATGACCTGTTGCAAAAACAGCATTTTTACATTTGGAAGATCTTCCGATATAGGGCAATCCATCAGGAGAAACGGGGCGCAATCCGCATCGGGCCTCATCTTTTTCCTCTTTACTGACGACTAAATCCTTGTAAAAGGATTGAGCTGCATTGGCTATGGCCTCTACCCGAACTTTACTGATATTGTGATTGATTCCGCTAAACTCCATGGTGCCTGCAATGCGCGTAAATCCGTCCATCGGGGTTACTGCACATTTTGCTTCGCATAAAATGGTAGGAATTGTAATCCCAGTATCCCGATGTACATTAATTCGATATCCTTTTCCACCTTGCAAATGCATTTTAAGACCTAATTGTTTGACTAATTTTGAAGTCCAGCTGCCAGCTGCCAAAACGTATTCATCAGCAACCAATTCTCGTTTATCGGTTACTACTTTTCTGATCTCTCCATCTTGATTCTGGATATCCTTAACTTCCTCTTCGGCCAATATTTCAACTCCGCTTTGTTTTAAGAAACTCAGCATATCTCTCATAAAATCAGCTGGAGTCATATGTGCATCACAAAGAAAGTAGACCGCACCTTTAATATCCAAATTGGCATTAGGTTCTAAATTATCTACTTGTTTCTTAGAAAGTAATTGAACTTTCAATCCTTCATCCATTGCTCGCTTTCCAACATTCCATTCGGCCTCCCCCATTTTATCGGTTTTATAAGCCATCAATAAGCCTTTATGATCATAATGAAATTTGAAATCACCAGAAGATTTCATCGCTACATATAGGTCTTGACTTAGTAGATTGATGTCCTTAATCACGGGAATTGCTGCCTCTACCTTTTTCTGAGTAGCCGATTTTTTAAAGGCCCATCCCCATTTTATAAAATCCCAATCCAAACGAGGTTTCATATAAAAAGGACTGGCAGGATTAAACATCCATTTGATCCCTTTGGTAATCATTCCTGGAGCCGCTAACGAAATAATATGACTAGGCGTAATATATCCGGCATTCACATAGGAAGCACCGGTTGTAAAATTTGATTTGTCAACAACTGTCACTTGATGACCTTCTTTATGCAAGAAATAAGCCGTGCTTAGACCTACAATACCTCCTCCGATAATTACTACTCTTTTCAATTTTTAATAATTTAATAAGCTAATAAATTAATAACTCTTCGAATTCTTACGAGCTTTGGAAACTATCTTTAATAATTCCAAATTTTCTTCGATTAAAGGACTTACCTTTTTAGATTCTGTGAATCGTGCATTACGCAACATTTCCAGCCAAAATAACGTTTCGTCAGCCTCCTCAAAGACTATGGATAACTTAGCGTAAAAATCTCTTTGAGATCTAGCTACGCAAGCCGCTCGGTAATTAGATGCCGTTGATGTAACAGACCGAATCATTTGTTTTCCGATTATTCTAGATGCCTCCGTTTTATGCATTTCATTGTAAAAAAGCATTACGTCAATCGCTAATTGTTTTGTTCGCTTTTTTACTTTTTCAATAAATTCTTTTCTTTCCTTTTCCATATTAAGCAATTTTTGTTTTATTCTATTTTAAATTCATTCTACCATTAAATCATTCATTTATTCAATCATTTAGATTATTGAATTATTCAATTATTGAATTATTGAATCATTAGATTATTAGATTATTAGATTACCGAGAACCCATATGCGTAAGGGTCGTCTTCTTTATCGATTATAATTGAATTGTAGCCATACACTTTGGCCCAACCTTTTACACTCGGAACAATTGCCGAATATTCTCCAACCTTCGTTTCTTTTTCAATATTACCAATAAAAGTACTTCCGATGAAACTTTCATGTACATATTCTTCATGCTGTTTCAATTTGCCCTTCGCATGCAGCTGCGCCAATCTTGCTGATGTTCCTGTTCCGCACGGTGATCTGTCAATGGCTTTTTCTCCGTAAAAAACAGCGTTTCTGCCATCTGATTTTGGATCGATAACAGCTCCAGTCCACAACAAATGGGTTACATTTTTGATGGTTGGGTCTTCTGGATGAATAAATCTATCGGGATATTGATTTTTAATTTCCTTTCGGATGTATTGGGAAAACTGAACTATTTGAGAGGCCGTATAATCCTGAATCCCTGTAAAATTCTTTTGCGGATCAATAATGGCATAGAAATTTCCACCATAGGCGACATCAAAAATAAGTTCTCCAAGTCCAGGACAATCAATAGTCAAATCACTTGCGATTAAGAAACTCTTTACATTGGTTAGCTTGACCCATTCTACCTTATCTCCTTTTTGAGCATACTCAATTTCTACCAATCCGGCGGGGGCCTCCATTCGAATTTTACCTGGTGTTTTTGGTTTAATCAAACCTTCTTGAATTCCTATGGTTATGGTTCCAATGGTACCATGGCCACACATAGGTAGAGCTCCAGACGTCTCAATAAAAAGAATGGAAAAATCATTTTCCGGATGGTGAGGCGGATACAAAAATGAGCCGCTCATCATATCGTGACCACGAGGCTCAAACATTAAACCAGTTCGAATCCAGTCGTATTCTTTGATAAAATGCTGACGTTTTTCACTCATATTAGCACCCCGTAATTCAGGATGTCCAGTTTTAACTACGCGCACCGGATTGCCACAAGTATGGCCATCAATACAGTCAAATATGAATTTAGCCATTCCTTACTTTTTGAATGTAGTTATTCACTCGTTTTTCAAGAATTGCCAGGGTAACGGTTCCCTGTCCTAAAATGACCTCGTGAAATTCACGAATATCAAATTTATCTCCCAGTTCCTTTTCTGCCTTTTTTCGCAATTCTCGAATTTTTATTTCTCCGATTTTATAGGACAACGCCTGACCTGGCCATGATATATAGCGATCGGTTTCTGTATTGATTTCATGAATTGATAAAGCAGTATTCGAACTCATAAAATCAACCACCTGATCTCTTGTCCATCCTTTGGCATGAATTCCGGTATCTACTACCAATCGGCAGGCGCGCCACATTTCATAAGTGAATTTTCCGAAGTGTTCATAAGGTGTGGTATACATTCCCATTTCTTCGGCCAAGAATTCTGAATACAATCCCCAACCTTCGCCATATGCTGATAGATACAAACGCTTTCTAAACTGCGGAATGCTATCTCCCAACTCTTGATTTAAGGATCCTTGTAAATGATGCCCAGGAACCGCTTCATGAACCGTTAATGACGGTAAGGTATACAAAGTTCTGCTCTGCAAATCATAGGTATTTACCCAGTAAAATCCAGGATTTGTACTTCCTGTTCTCGTTGGAATGTATCGACCTCCCGTATATTTAGGAGCAATAGCATCTGGCACTGGGGCCACGCCATAGGGCATCCGTGGTAA
>JALQZD010000247.1 GCA_023258495.1 Polaribacter sp. | reverse complement strand
CATCACTTCTAAGACACTGCGTTTAAATTCTGGTAATTCATCCAAGAACAGGACGCCATTATGCGCCAAAGAAATCTCACCGGGTTGTGGATATTGACCTCCGCCTACTAAAGCTACATCGGAAATCGTGTGATGCGGACTGCGAAAAGGGCGTTGCACTAACAATCCAGAGCTTTTTATTCGACCCACGACCGAATGAATCTTTGTAGTTTCTAATGCCTCATGTAAGGTCATGGGAGGTAGGATGGACGGCATCCGTTTGGCCAACATGGTTTTTCCGGCTCCGGGTGGTCCAATTAAAATGATATTATGTCCGCCGGCAGCTGCGATTTCCATACAGCGTTTGATGGATTCCTGTCCTTTTACATCGGCAAAATCAAATTCTGGAAAATCAATTTGTTTAAAGAATTCGGCGCGGGTATCGACTACAGTTGGTTTGATGGAGGAATCTCCATTAAAATGATCGACTACCTCAGTAATAGATCCCACACCCAAAACTTCTAAGTCATTAACAATAGCTGCTTCTTGTGCATTCACTTTCGGTAAAATAAGGTGTTTAAATCCTTCTTCACGTGCTTTAATAGCAATAGGAAGCGCACCTTTTAAAGGTTGTAAACTTCCGTCTAGTGATAGTTCGCCCATGATGACATAGCTTTCAATATTGGGCGATTGAATTTGTTTGGAAGCGGCTAAAATTCCGATCGCAATGGGTAAATCATAGGCAGCTCCTTCCTTTCGAATATCGGCAGGCGCCATGTTGATAATAATCTTCTTCCCAGGAAGTTTGAACTTTTTGTTTTGAAGTGCAGCGGTAATCCGATAAGAACTTTCGCGCACAGCGTTGTCTGGTAATCCAACGAGGTGATATCCAATTCCTTTTCCGATATTTACCTCAACGGTAATCGTAGTGGCCTCAATACCAAATACGGCAGAGCCATTAACTTTAATGAGCATAGCAATTTTTTGTCATCAAAGTAAAAAGAAAGTTTTACATAGAGAAGTTTACTCTGCTTGTTCTCTTAAAAATTTTTGTTTGTATTGAGCTTTTTTAATTTCTTCGCGACGTAAGACTGATTTTTTGCTGTAATGCTTTCGAGATCGTAATTCCTGCATTTGCCTTACATTCTTAAACTTTCTTTTATAGCGCTTTAATGCTCTGTCAATATTTTCCCCTTCTTTTACTACGATTCTTAACATATATGTATTTTAAGTTATACTTTTTATACCCATAAAAAGAACGTTCAGGTACTCATTATTAAAGCACCAAACCATTATTAAATACTTAACTAACAAAAAACGTGTTATGAATTTTAACTACGCTCAATATCAGAACGAGAGCGCATAAATTTCAGCTAAAAGCTCTATTTTAGGTATCTGAAGGGTAAAGGTAACTATTCTAAAACGGTTAGTCCACTCTTTTGCTGTTAATCTAAGATTCTTTTTTATGCAGAGTTTCTACTTGCGTTAATATTACCAAATAACGAACGGGTTACCATTTTCTCATATACTGCGATTTTCTTCTGATTTGGCTTTGCAGCCTTATTCAATTCCTGAATTTTTTTCAGGGCATATTGCTGAATGGTCAACAATGGTAAAACGATGTCTTCACGTGCTTTAATAGAAGCTTTACCACTAGGGTAATTTTCCATTAAGGTTTCGTGACCGGTTAATTTTAACAACAATCGTTTCGTCGTTTGATATTCTTCATGAATTAATTTCCAGAAGGCCCCAAATTCCTCATCATGCTCCATATAGGCCGTCAGTTTAAAGAATGATTTGGTCAAACTCATCACACTATTTTCTATTAAAGTTTTGAAGAATTCAGATGTCTTGTAGAAATCTATCACCTTATCGAACTCTCCAGCATCTTCATAACTCTGTAATGCTGTTCCTACTCCAAAAAATCCTGGAACATTTTGCTTCAACTGACTCCAGCTTCCTACAAACGGAATGGCACGAAGGTCTGAGAAGTTCAATGTGTCTGAAGTAGATCGTTTGCTCGGTCTACTTCCGATATTGGTCTTCGCGTAGTATTTTAAGGTACTCATGCGCTCCAAATACGGAATGAATTTTTCGTGACTCTTGAAATCTGAATAGGCTTTGTAACTTTTTTGAGCCAAATCTTCCATGATTGCCGTATG
The DNA here is from genome assembly GCA_023258495.1 of Polaribacter sp. GTDB lineage: Bacteria > Bacteroidota > Bacteroidia > Flavobacteriales > Flavobacteriaceae > Polaribacter. The sequence continues at coordinate 8,355 of JALQZD010000247.1, read as the reverse complement.
CTCTTCGGTCATTGGAGCAGGTTCGAAAATTTCATTGGTTAATCCGGAACTTAACAATTGCTCAAGATTAAACTGACAAGAATCGGCAGTTCCAAAATTCGAACTAATGGTTTGTCCCTGAATGGTTAATTGTACTTCTTTGTCTTCAATAGTTGGCCCTAATGAAGCGTAGAACTTATGCGTTTTACCACCACCACGAGCTGGTGGACCACCACGTCCATCGAAGAACACCACATCAATATCATTTTCTCTTGAAATTCCGGTTAAGGCTTCTTTCGCTTTAAAAATAGACCAGTTTGCCATTAAATATCCACCGTCTTTGGTTCCGTCGGAGAATCCAAGCATAATGGATTGTTTATTTCCGCGTTTCTCTAAATGCTCACGATACGCTTTGTTACTGTATAAAGTTTGCATCACATGTGGTGCATTTTGAAGATCATTTACCGTTTCGAATAACGGAATCACATCCACCGGTAAATCTTCGTCAAACCCGCTCAATTTCAACATCGCATAGGTCTGCATGACATTCAATGCGGTTTGGTTGTTACTGATGATGTATCGGTTACAACCTTTCTCTCCGTTTCTGTATTGAATTTCTTTTATCGCACGCATTGAAGCCAGTGTTTTTACTAGCATCTCATCGGAGAATTCCTCGGGTTCTACACTTCCTTTGATGGTTGATAAAAATTCGATTTGATCTGCTTCGGATAGTTCTAAATAATTTTCAGGGAAAATAGTACTCTTTTTAGCCTGCAATTCTTTTACCATATTCGTAAAGGCGGCATGATGTACACGACTATCCTGACGAAGATCTAAGGATGCGAAATAGAATCCGAATAATTTTACTTTCTGAATGAAATAATCCAATTCTTCAAGGTATAATGAGTGATGCTGAGTCACTAATAACTCTCGAATCGCATATAATTCTTCTAATAATATTTTTTGAGAAAAATTCACCACTTTATAGCTACGTTTCACATGCTTATATAATCGTTTTTCGATACGAAGTACGATTTCCTCCACCCCTTTAAAGGTAAGACGACGTCTTAACTTACTTATATCTTCGTGGTATTTTTTAAGAATCGTTTGGCGCAGGGTTTCGGCAACATCCAATGTAATTTGTGGTGTTACAAACGGATTCCCATCGCGATCTCCACCAGGCCAGAATCCTAAGTTAATGACTTCGTTTTGTAGGTCTTCACCCTCAAAAATATGCTCTTGAATATAGTTGTAAATAATCGGAATAGACTCGTAAAATACATTGTCCAAGTACCAGATTAAACTCACCGCTTCGTCATAGGGTGTGGGTTTTACTTTCTTAAAGAAAGGTGTTTTACCCAATTGCGCCATTAAACGCTGAATATCTCGTAAATCGTTGTTTCGAATAGCGATTCCTAAATCGGTAATGATACCTAACACTTTACCCGGATAAAATTGTGTTGGGTGCGCGGTTAATACAGGTCGAATTTTAAATTCCTGTAAATGTTTTTTCAACGCTTCTTTTTTGTGAGAGGTAAAAGAAGTGGCTTTTAAGTTTCGAATTGTTCCAAGACCATCCATATTATTAATGGTAGAAAAAGCCGCATCTTCGACGGCATCAAATAATACTACCTGACGTTCGATGTACTGAATGAATCGAAACATTGTATCAATTCTTTCCTTTTCTCTTGGTCTATTCTTATAACGTTTAAAGAAGTATTCAATGATTTCGGTTGGATTTTTTCCTCTTTCAAAACCTTCTTTACATACCTCATGAAATAAGGGTAAGAATACACCGGTATTGGCGTTTGTGTCGTATGGAAGATTCATGAAAATACCGTTGTAAATTTGATATTTCGACAGTACATTTTCGTTGAATCTCGCTAATTTGGGTAATAAAGACATGGCAATTAAACTTTGTCGAAAATTACAAAAAGGTTCAGGAAAAGCCGGTGTTTTTGGTGGTTTCTTCGGAATTAATTACGAAAACGTTTCAGTAATCGAAGTAGAAAAAATGCAGTTTTTAAACAAAATTGACTAAAAAATACACAAAAATAAGAGTTCGAAGTTTATTTTGAGTCATTAAAGGGTTTTGCGTTCATGATATAACCAAAAAGGAAACTTCCAATGATTATCCAAGCCAAAATTCCGATACCTATGCTTTTCGGAGTGATTTCTTCATGATTTATCATAGGCCATACAAAAACCATAATAATAAACATGGTGATTCCCCAACCTAATCCTGTCTTGCATGCTTTTAGGATTCTATTTTTCATTGAACTTCGTTAAGCCTTTTTCTAACCAATTCTGATAACTGGATACATCGGTATACTGAATCGCGGAATTTAAAATCTCTAAATCGGGACTCATCAAAACATAATAGGGTTGAGATGAGGTTTGGAAGTTTACCGCTTGAAAAGTGGCCCATTGATCACCGATCGTTTTGATGTTTTTTATGGTTCCGTTTTTTCGTAAAAATTGGAATTGCTTATCCTCAGGAAGTGGTTTGCGATCGTCTACGTATAAAGAAATCAGTACATATTTGTCGCTCAATAGATTATAAATCGACGGATCAATCCATATATTTTCTTCCATTTTACGGCAATTCACACATGCCCAACCCGTAAAATCTAAAAGAATCGGTTTGTTTTCTGCTTTAGCAATGGTCAATCCGAGTTCAAAGTCTTTATAGCAATTCAATCCCAACGGACATTCCGTTTCCTGCTCGTAAATACTATAGAATTGAGGAGGTGGGAATCCGCTTAATAGATTCAGATTCCAGGTTGGTGTTTTGAATGTTCCCGGAACAAGGTAGATTACAAAACTGATTACTAATACTGCGAAAGAGATTCGCGGAAAGGATAATTTTTTATCTGGTCCGTCATGCGGAAACTTGATTCTTTTACATAGGTACAGTGCTAATCCGATAAAGATGACAATCCATAAGGCAATAAATACTTCTCTTTTGAGTAATCCCCAATGTTCAACCAAGTCGGCATTGGATAAGAATTTAAAGGCGAAAGCAAGTTCCAGGAATCCCAAAACAACTTTTACGGTATTCAACCATCCACCAGACTTTGGTAATGAATTTAACCAATTTGGGAACAGGGCAAATAAAGCAAATGGCAATGCTAATGCCAATCCGAATCCACCCATACCTGCCGTCAATTGCATCGCGCCTCCGTCAGACGTTAGTGATCCGGCTAGTAATGAACCAAGAATTGGACCTGTGCACGAGAAGGATACAATGGCAAGGGTTAAGGCCATAAAAAAGATACCGATGATTCCGCCAATACTCGATGCAGAATCCATTTTATCACCCCAAGAACTCGGTAAGGTAATTTCATAATATCCGAAGAAAGAAAATGCAAAAAACACCAATATGGCAAAGAAGAATATATTAAGCCAGACATTGGTAGAAATTGTATTTAATATCTCTGGATCGATGGTGTCTAAGGTGTGAAACGGGATACTGAGAAGTACGTAAATCACAACAATAAAAGTTCCGTATACCATAGCGTTACCAATTCCTTTTTTCTTATGCTGAGCCGATTTCGTAAAGAAGGATACGGTTAGTGGAATCATTGGGAAAACGCAGGGCGTAAGTAAGGCTAGAAGTCCACCGATAAACCCAAGAATGAAAATATTTAACAAGTTCCCATCTTCTGAATGTATTTCTGTTTCTGATGCAAGACGTTCCTTATTTTTTAAATCGAGAATTAATTTGGCGGATAGCTTTTTACTTTTTTCATCGATTGATCTAGGATTTGTATGTGTAGCTTTTCCATCCAAAGAGATATTGAAATCCTCGTTGATATTGATACAGACCTCTTTACAAACTTGGCCAAACAAGTTCATTTTAACCGTGGTAATGTTTGTATTGGTCAATTTGATACGTTGCACCAGTCGGGCTGATTCTTTAAAGAAAATTTCATCTTTTTCCCAAACGTCACTGTATCCGGTGTACGTTTTGCTCTCTGTTGCTTTTCCTAAGATTTGTATATTATCCGGATCATTGGAAGAGATTTCTAGAGGTAAAGAAGCTTCATCCGGATTGTATTGTGAATACAGATGCCAATCTTTTAAAATTTTAGCTTCAAAAATGATGTCATATTCCGTTTCGGAGATCGTTTTGAAAGCGGTTTTCCATACCACAGGATTTTCCTCTGTCTGACCAAATACGAAGTTCGAGATGAATAAAAATACTATTCCGAAAATGATGTTGTTGCGCACGATATTTTAAGCCTTTGTTTTGTGTTTTTGGTGGTCGCAAATCTGCGATCTTGTCTTTTATTGATAATCCAGATGACCTCATCATCAGCATTGGTGAGAATCCAGGTTTTTTCCTTGTCTAAAAGTGAGAATTTTTCATCTTTAAAGAATTTACTCACTTTTTTCTTCCCCCGCATTCCGGTTGGGTAAAAATAGTCTCCATTCTTCCATTTTCTTACAAATAGCGGGTATTTTAACAAATCTTTATCAACGAGAATTTCTGATGCTGTAACCGAATTTTCACGCTCGGCTACATCAAATTTTAGGTTGATAGGCGAACTGATTTCATTGTTGAATTCCTCAATTTCCACACGAATATTTTCTAGTGAATTGATTTGTATTTTAGAAATTAATAGGACCTCGCGATCTTTAATCAAACGATGTGAGTTTGAAAAGATCTGTTTGCCAGACTGACTGTCGAGCAGCTCATAAATATCATTCCAAGCTCTGAAATTGAATTGTTTTAGAATTTGATAGAGATAGGCTTTCGGATTCGATAATTCCTTCAGTTTGGGAATATCAATTTCGATAATTTCCTCTCCATTCTGATGTTTTCTTGTTACAATAGAATCTGAAACGGATTCTATTCTATCGTCGACAATCGATTGTGATTGATGTAAGAATTCCAATGTGTTTGAAAAGGAATCCAGTAGACTTGGGTTGATCTCTTTCAATAAGGGTACGATCTCATGTCTGATTTTATTTCTAAGGTATTTGGTGGATGCATTGGTCTCATCCTCTCTCCACTCAATCTGATTTTCCTTAGCGTACTTTGAAATTTCTTCTTGGCTAAACGGAAGGAGCGGTCGAACAATGTTGCCATTTCGTTGTGGAATTCCGGTTAGCCCTTCCAATCCTGAACCGCGGGTAAAGTTAATGATAAAAGTCTCCAGGTTATCATCCGCATGGTGAGCTGTTAGAATATAATCGAGCTCTTTTTCTTTTAGAAGTTCATCGAACCATTGATATCGCAGTGCTCTGGCCGCTAATTGAATGGATAATTTATGTTTTTTGGCGTAATTTTCTGTGTCAAATACAGTTATATATACTTGATTCGTTGGTAAATACCTTGTTTTTCTAATAAATTCTGCATCCTCATCACTTGCTTCGTTCCGCAATTTGAAATTACAATGGGCTACGTGCAGTTGAACATCCATTTTAGAGAATAGATGCGTTAATACCATAGAATCGATTCCGCCCGAATTGGCAAGTAATAATTTTTTACCCATCAGAAAGGGAAGATTCGTTTCAATATGTAATTTGAACCTGTCAAACATGTTCCAAAATTACAGAAATTATAGCTGAGCGTCTAACCAATTGATGACATCTGCAAGCATTTCATCGCGGCAGGTATCATTGTGAAGTTCATGGTAACCACCTTTGTAGGATTTAAAGGTTCCAGTCTTTGAATTTTCTACAAATTCCTTTGATCCTTCATGGCTTGTGATTTGATCTGCATCACCATGAAATACACACATTGGAGTTTTGGTTTTATCTGCATTTTGAATGGCCCATTCTCCAGTATCAAAAAATACCAATGAGTAATTCGGACTGATTTTATCATGTACCAGAGGATCATCAATGTATTTCTGGACTTCTTCCGGAATTCTCGACAGATGGTCAGGCACCAATTCATTTGGTAAGGTGAGCGAAGGCGCTATTTTCTGAATGATTTTACCAAAGAACAATTTTATCGCAGGCGCCTTAAAACCTAATCGTAAAAATGGACTGGTAGCAATGACCCCTTGCAGTTTGGTTTTTCTGCGCAAGGCATAATTCAGAACTACATTACCACCCATCGACTGTCCGTATATGAAAACAGGTTTTTTTGGAAATTGTTTTTTCGCCTTTTCAATTACGATTTTGACACTTTCAAGAATCGCTTCGAAACTTGGATTATGACCCCTTTTTCCGGTTGTTTTACCATGACCAAAATGGTCGAAAGCCACCACCGAATATTGATGGTCATTAAGTAATTTGGCAATATCATGGTAACGTGAGGAGTGTTCGCCCATTCCGTGAACAATAACAACAACAGCTTTTGTTTCATCTGCTGTCCAGGATTGACCAAAAAATTGTTCATTGTGAAATGTAAAATTGAATTCCTTATGTGTCATTTGAGTAAACTAAATTGACTTACAAGATACTTATTTTGAATTCAATAAAACGTATTTCATGGCTTTGGCCTTTAAAAGGCATTCTTCATATTCCTTTTCTGGATTTGATTTTGCAGTAATTGCACTTCCGACCGATAAAGAGACGTATCGTTTTAGAGCATTATATAAAATACTTCGAATCACTACGTTAAAGTCGAAATCACCCTCCGGAGTGAAATAACCTACCGTACCTGAGTATAAGCCGCGTTTGGTTTCTTCCAATTCTTCCATGATTTGCATTGCTGAAAGTTTGGGTGCTCCAGTCATACTACCCATCGGAAACGTATCTTTGATCACATCTACCGGATGAACCTCATCTTTTACTTCGGATACCACAGTGGATATTAACTGATGCACTTGTTTAAAGGTGTACACCTTGCATAATTCTTCCACTCGTACTGAACCTTTCTTCGATGATTTTGAAAGGTCATTTCGAACCAAATCGACAATCATTACATTCTCTGCGCGTTCTTTTTCATCGCGCATTAAATCGTGTGCAATTTTTTGATCATCAATAGGGCTTAGTAAACGCTTGGCGGTACCTTTTATGGGTTGTGAAATAATTTTTAAACCTTCTTTTCTTAGGTATCGTTCTGGGGATGCGGATAACAGATATCGGTCCTCATTTTTGAAGAATACAGCAAAGGGTGGCTCTGAAATTTTGTTCAAATCCTTAAACACATGATAAGGTTCAATTTCACAATCTTCGGCGTAAAACTCCTGACAAAAGTTCGCTTCATACATGTCGCCTCGATGAATGTGTTCTAATGCCTTGGTTACCTTTCCATGGTATTCATTCTTATGAATTCGAAGTTTGATTTTTACCTCTGAGTTGTCTTTAGATTTTGGTAGACTTCCTTGGTTTGTGATGGCTTCAAAATCACTTTCAATTTCATCATCAATCATTCTCAAATACTTGAATTCAATGGTATTTCCGTTGATGAAGATTAACTTTTTAGGTTGAAAGAAATACAAATCAGGGAATTGTAAACCATCAAAATTTTGCGAGGAAATACGTTCTGTATCATTTTTGACATCGTAGGAAATGTAACCAAAAATATAGTCCTTAGTTACTAATTGGTATTCTTTTAATTTCTCAAAAGCATTGAAATAATCAGTTTTAATAGCCGTGAATTCTTGAATGGCTAAGGCCTTTTCAAAACTCGAATAGTTCTGCTCATATTCATTAGAGTCGAGCCACATAACGGTTTCATACTGTTGAGACCATGCGAATAGTTGATCGCTGAAATCGCGAACATTCGATACCTCATATGTTTTAACAGTCCTATTCATCAATTAGAAGGTTTTCCCTAATGTAAATTGAATCGGGATGGCTACTCCGTAATTATCGTTAAAGATATTTCCGTTGGAGTAGTGCATGATTCGGAGTTCAAAATTATATGTTCTTTTTTCTCCAAAGAACATTCCGATACCCATTTTATCCTGAAAAATGGAATTAGGACCTGTGCCTAAATTATCAATATTTGACTTGGTGATGAAGGTTGGACCGATAATCGAATAACTGGTATATAAGTCGTAATCAGCCTTACGAGAAAGGTAAAAACGCAAGGTTGGAAATATCGAAAATGCGAAAATATAATCGTTTGAATTTACGGTGTTAAAGGCGGTGGCACTGGCTCCCCAATCCAATGAAAATGTCTTTTCCGTCCGAAGCGCAAGTCTTTCGTACGTTACAGAAAAGGTATTTGCCGCTTTAACATCTCCTACCCAGAAAACAGGGATTCCAAAGCTTTCAAAATTACCAACTTGAAGGCTCATTCCGAAGAATCGATTCACCCCAAAACCAATTCTTGATGTTCCGTAGCTAAATTGGATAATATTATTGGGAAAGAAATAGGAATTATCTGTCAATTGTTTTGCTTTGATTTCGTCCAGCTTATTTATATGATATTCAAATCCTAAGGCAACTTGTGAAACTGAGGGTTGA
>JALQZD010000210.1 GCA_023258495.1 Polaribacter sp. | reverse complement strand
GTAGTTCGAAGAGGGTTTTATGCTTGCTCAGGATAACTTTATTGGGATCAACGCAGTTAATCCCATTATCTTGTTTTCACAAGTAGATGGAAATAAAAAACCAATCGAACGCAGTTCGAAGAGGGTTTTATGCTTGCTCAGGATAACTTTATTGGGTTTAACGCAGTTAATCCCTAATTCATTGGGATTCTTACTTAGAATTCCCTTTTCGATTAACCTTTCATCTTATGTCCTTTTAAAGCAAAAAATAGGATAATCGCATAACAGGGTAGTAAAATCCAATAACTTTCGTGAGAAGCCGTTGCCAGGGCCGCTGCTTCTGCCATTCCGCTTTCTATCAAGGCCTCTTTACCAGTATCGACTAATCTTCCATATAACGGCGGAATAATAGCACCTCCGGCAATTGCCATAATTAATAAGGCAGATGCTTTTTTTGTGAACTTCCCTAGACCGTCTAGAGTTAATGGCCAAACGGCTGGCCAAACTAATGCATTTGCAATTCCTAAGGCAGCCACAAACAGTACCGATGTAAATCCGTTGGTAAATAAAATGCAAATACTAAAAACGATACCTAGAATTGCACTGTAGACCAATGCTGTCTTTTGCTTCAGATATTTCGGAATCAAAACGACTCCTAAGGCATAGGTGACTACCATGGCCATCAAAGTTAAAGTTGTGAAAAACTTCGCCTTTGCACCAGAAATCCCTAAGGCTATTCCGTAAGCTATTATTGTGTCACCCGCAATTACTTCGGCACCTACATACACGAATAAAGTTAAAACACCAAGCCACAGATGTGGAAATTGAAATACACTTGTTTTTTCTGTATGTGCTTCGGAAATATCTTCTTCAACCGCTTCCACATGAGGAAGTGGAGCTCTTCTGATCAAAAGGGCTAAAATTCCTAAAACTATAGCCATGACAAGGTAAGGTAGAAAAACACTATCTGCCATTGTTTGTAATAAATCATTTTTCTCTTCTAGTGACACCGTTCCTAATTTTTCTTTCACTTCATCAATTCCCTTTAAGAGTAGTGCCCCAAAAATTAAGGATCCTAAAGCACCCGCGACTTTGTTAGCAATCCCCATAATAGCAATTCGCTTTGCACCACTTTCGATAGGGCCAAGAATAGTGATGTATGGATTGGCTGCCGTTTGTAATATGGTCATTCCTGTTCCCTGAATGAAAATTCCTGTTAAAAACAACCAATACGTTCTGGAGTTCGCAGCAGGAATAAATACTAACGCGCCTAAGGCCATGATGAATAGTCCTAAAGACATACCCTTTCGATATCCGATTTTTTCAAGAATATAAGACGCCGGTAAGGCCATTACAACAAATGAAATGTAGGACGCACTGGCAACTAAATAGGATTGCGATTCTGTCAATTCATTGATGGTTTTCATAAACGGAATCAAAGCTCCGTTAATCCAAGTGATAAATCCGAAGATGAAAAATAAGCCGGCAATGATGGCTATTGCCGTTGTATTATTCTTTTGAGTCGTAGTCATATATGATATCTATAATTTAAAGTTGATGAAATTGAGTCTCTAGTCGCTGAATCAAGGTAAACTGATTTGCAGCTCGATCTAGATTATGATGCTCGTATTCTGTTTTGTAATATAAATCATTATTTAAAAAATCTGTCAAAAAACGAAGCCCCATTATAAAAATCATGGTTTTCACAGATAGGGGAAGTAGCTCCATTTCAAGTGGCGTAATGGATTCACTGTATTTTTCCAAAAATCCTGTTTTATAAGCGTGATAAAATTCATTCTGAAATTGAATCTCGTTTAAATCCGTCTCATCCTCTTTAGCTGTATTACAGATACTACGCAAGGCATCTCCAAAATCATAATGAATAATTCCTTTCATTACGGTATCCAGATCAATCATGCAAAGGCCTTTATCATTTGCTGTAAATAAACAATTTGAAACTTTGGTATCGTTATGAGTTACGCGAATTGGAATCTTATTTTCATCCTTTAAATTTTGAATGATTAGCATTTCTTTTTCAAGTGTTCGTATGTTTTCAATCCATTTTTTAGCTAATTCTAATCGTTCTCGTTTTGCATTCTTAAACGCTTCTTCAAACTGCCAGAAACGGAATTTCATATTGTGAAAATCGGGAATAACATCATATAATAAATGAGCATCAAAATCTGCAGTGTCATTTAAAAAATTACCTAAAAGTTTTCCGGCCTCAAAAGCAACTGTATCATTGGGAACTACAGTATATACCTTACTGTTCTCAATGAACCGCATCAAATTCCAGAAGTTATTATCTTGAATTATATAATATTGATCGCTATTTTTTATACATACAAATTCGAGTATAGTTCGATCTGATTTTGATTGTAAATGTTTGCTGATCAGTACTTTATTCTGAATTAATTTTGGAACATTCTTGAATACCAGATGGTTGATGCGCTGAAGTACATAATTGGAATCCTGATTCGTTTCAATAAAAAAAGTATCATTAATGTGGCCAGATAACAATTCCTGATGTGATAGAAATTCTCCTTTGTGCTGAAATTGATTGAATATGTACTGAATTTGATCTTCCTTCATTTTAGTCCCACAACTGTTTTGGATATAATTCTTGATTTTTCAATTTTCGCAAAGATTGAGTAACATATTCCTTGTCTTCTGGATAGGTCACTCCAAGCCATTTGGCATCAGACTCTAGCACCTTAACGGTTGCTTTTTTGGTTTGCAATAGTTCATTTACAACAGTAGGAATGAAAAGCTCTGATTTTAGTTTTTTCCAATTGTTTGATAGAAAGTTTTCAAATATATTGTCCACATAATTGAAAATCTCGGGTGTAAAACCCCAAAAATTCATAGAGACAATGGTTTCTCTTTTGATAGGTCTGATTTCCCCATCAACATCCATAACCAAATCACCTTTGTGTTCAAATATTTGAGTCCTTTCGACCACATCAATCAGGTTTTGGTTGTTATCAACGAGACATTCTCCTCGGGATACAGATCCAAATTTTGAAAGAGTATTTTCTAATTGATAACCCATCATTGAAAAATTGGTGCTCTTAGCATCAACTTCATTGAGAAATTCCGACATTACCTCAAAAGCTTCCTTTCCGTAAAAATCATCAGCATTAATCACGGCAAAATTTTCTGTTGCCTTAATTGCCGATTTTGTACATAACAAAGCGTGACCGGTTCCCCAGGGTTTTACTCTATCTGGATTGAGGAATTGTGAAGGAATTTCATCAATCTCTTGAAACACGTATTCCACTTTGACTTTGCCTTCTAGTTTTTTTGAATATTGCGCAATAAATTCATTTTTAAAATGTCTGCGAATAACAAAAATCACTTTCCCAAATCCTGCTGCTATGGCATCAACTAATGAAAAATCGATAATGGTATCATGTTCAGGTGTAAAAGTATCGAGTTGCTTAAGTCCACCATATCTGGAACCCATTCCGGCTGCTAGAACTACCAATGCTGGTTTTTGATGTAAGTGCATAAATCAATATTGAATGGCATCTAAAGGTACACTTTTTAACATAAAATCAAGGTTAATTTGAAGCTATTGTACTACTTTCGAATGTGGATTTGTTCAATCAAAAATCAATAAAAAATATTCTTCCTTACGATGGAGTCACCAACTATCATGGTGTAATTTTAAATGCTGAAAAATCGCATTTCTATTATTCAAGATTATTGGATTCTATTCAGTGGAAAAATGATGAAGCAATCATTTTTGGTAAGTTAATAACCACCAAGAGAAAGGTTGCTTGGTATGGAGAAGAAGAGTTTTCATACACCTATTCTAAAATTACGAAAACAGCGAATTTGTGGACACCAGAATTATTGGAATTGAAACATCTTGTTGAAAAGGAGAGCGGCGAAACCTATAATTCCTGCTTGTTAAATTTATATCATTCGGGAGAGGAAGGAATGGCGTATCATTCTGACGGAGAAAAAATGCTTAAAAAGAACGGAGCCATTGCTTCCTTGTCACTAGGTGCCCAACGCAAGTTTTCGTTTAAACATAAAAACACCAAAGAACGAATCGATATTGTTCTGGAACAAGGAAGTTTATTAGTTATGAAAGATGTCACTCAATCCTTTTGGTTGCACCGTCTTCCACCAACAAAAAAGGTTCAAACTCCACGAATTAATCTTACTTTTAGAACCATAGATTTCCAATAAGTTTTACATGTCTAACGAGAATTCAATCAATATCAACAAGTTCATTAGTTCTACTGGTTTTTGTTCGCGGCGAAAGGCAGAAGAATATATTAATGATGGTCGAGTTACTATTAATGGAGTAGCGGCTGTTTTGGGGAACCGAGTTTTTGATAATGACATTGTAAAACTAGATGGTAAACCCTTACAGGCTAAACCTAAAGAAATTTATATTGCTTTGAATAAACCGGTAGGTATTGTCTCAAGTACGAATCCGAAAGAACGAAAAAATATTATCGAATTTGTCGGTCATCCAGAGCGATTATTTCCAATTGGTAGATTAGATAAACCATCTGAGGGATTGATTTTCTTGACTAATAACGGAGATATTGTCAATAAGATTTTAAGAGCGGGTAATAATCATGAAAAGGAATATATCGTTTCAGTTGATAAGCCAATTACGGATGCTTTTATCGATCGAATGAGAAATGGGATACCAATTTTGGGAACCGTAACTAAGAAATGTAAAGTCGAAAAAATATCAGAAAAGGTATTCAAGATTGTCTTGGTTCAGGGATTAAATCGACAAATCCGAAGAATGTGTTCCTATTTAGAGTATGAGGTAATCAAGTTGAAGCGTACTCGAATTATGAATATTACGTTGGGTAAACTAAAAGCAGGGGAGTGGCGAGATTTGACTAACAAGGAATTAGATGAGATTAATAGACTCATAAAAACGTCTTCAAAAACACAGGAAGCATCAGTAGAACCGACACCAAAAAAGCATTTTAAACCACCAAAAAAGAACAGCCGCACAAGAAATTCAAGACGAGGCAATTAACTTTTTTAGCCTATGCTAGTAATGAATTAATGGTATCTTTGTCCGCAATGAAATTCGACCTACTTCATAAAGACCCTAAAAGTGCTGCGAGAGCAGGAAAAATAACAACGGATCACGGAACTATTGAAACCCCGATTTTTATGCCTGTTGGTACTGCAGGAACCGTAAAAGGAGTGCATCAAACAGAGTTGAAACATGAAATCAATCCAGATATCATATTGGGAAATACCTATCATCTGTATTTGAGGCCCAAACTGGATATTTTACAGGCAGCTGGAGGGTTGCATAAGTTTATGAATTGGGATCGAAATATTCTGACCGATTCTGGTGGTTACCAGGTGTATTCATTGGCAGATCGGCGAAAAATTTCAGAAGAAGGGGTGAAGTTTAAAAGCCATATTGATGGCTCAACACACTTTTTTTCACCGGAACGCGTGATGGAAATTCAGCGTGTCATCGGAGCGGATATCATAATGGCATTTGATGAATGTACGCCGTATCCATGTGATTATTCGTATGCAAAAGATTCAATGCATATGACGCACAGATGGTTGAAACGTTGTATTGATCATTTGGAAAAGACACCATTGTGCTACGATTTTAATCAAACATTATTTCCCATTGTTCAAGGAAGTGTTTACAAAGATTTAAGACAACAATCGGCAGAGTTTATCGCGTCTGTTGAAGCTGAAGGAAACGCAATTGGTGGTTTGTCTGTTGGAGAACCTGCCGAAGAAATGTATGCAATGACGGAGGTGGTTAACGCGATTCTTCCGGAGGATAAACCAAGATATTTAATGGGTGTTGGAACTCCGATTAATATTCTTGAAAACATTGCCTTGGGTGTTGATATGTTCGATTGTGTCATGCCAACCAGAAATGCCAGAAACGGAATGTTATTCACGGCGCATGGAACCATTAACATCAAAAATAAAAAATGGGAAAATGACTTTTCTGCAATTGATGAAATGGGCCATACTTTTGTAGATACCATGTATTCAAAAGCGTATCTGAAACATTTATTTGCAGCTAATGAAATGTTAGGAAAACAAATTGCAAGTATTCATAATTTAGGTTTTTATCTTTGGTTGGTTCGCGAAGCTAGAAAGCACATTATTGATGGAGATTTTCGTGAATGGAAAGAGAAAATGGTAAAACAAATGGATAAGCGATTGTAGCATGAGGATACTCGATAAATACATATTAAAGCGGTTTTTAACCACCTTTGTATTCACATTGTTGATTCTAATTCCTATTGCTATTGCGATTGATGTTTCTGAAAAAATTGACAATTTTTTAGAGAATCCAGACTTGACCTTTGCCGAGGTAATTTATGATTATTATGTCAATTTTATCATTTACTACACAAATACTTTTATGCCACTCGGCCTGTTTATAGCAGTGATTTTATTCACCTCAAAACTGGCTAATAACACCGAAATAATTGCTATTTCTAATGCAAGAGTTTCTTTTGTACGTTTTTTATATCCGTATTTTT
>JALQZD010000340.1 GCA_023258495.1 Polaribacter sp. | reverse complement strand
CCAAATTATGAACCACCTATCATTAAGGAAAGAAATATCTTTGAAGTAAATATCAACCGTAAGAACGAGTTGTTAGTTGAAAAGGAGAGAATGGAGCTTAAGGATTTGAAAGCTGCCGCTATAAAGTTTATTGATAATGGTGGTGGAATTGGAAAACCAGGCGAGGATGGAACTCCAGGTACCGCTTGTGACTATTGTCAAGGGGAAAGGCTTGAAACATCTTCGGATCATCCTAATAAAGCTGTAATTTCCGTTCAAAGCGATAGAGGTACTGAGTATGGTACTTATATTGCCGTACAAAATGAGTTGCTTAAAGCATACAGGGAACTAAGAGATAGGTTATGTAGAGAGCGTTATAATATGTCATTTACTGAGCTCGAAGAGGCGTATAAAGATGATAAGAATAACGAAGATCTAAAGAAAAAAGTTGAGGATATCAAAATTTCGTATCCTCAGATTATATCTGATGCGGAACCAACTTCTGCTGAATAATTTTTTAAATGTATTCTTATGTCAAAGTTTAAAAAGAAGAAAAAAGGAATGCCAGCTGTAAATACGGCTTCATTACCTGATATCGTATTTATGTTGTTATTCTTCTTTATGGTAACCACTACCATGAGAGAAACTGATTTGGTTATTGACACGCCAAGATTACCCTCTGCTACAGAAGTTAAGAAATTAGAGCATAAAAGCTTGGTTTCAACAATTTATGTTGGTAAACCTAAGGATGTAAAATATGGTACGAGCTTCAATAGAATTCAATTGAATGACAAAATAGCTACGCCAGAAGATATTCCTGCATTCATTTACAATGAACGCTCGAAAAGGGCAGAAGAAGAAGTGCCTTATATGACGACTTCCATCAAAGCAGATAGAGAATCTAATGTTGGTGTAATTACAGATATTAGATTAAAATTAAGAGATGTAAACGCTCTTAAAATTAGCTACTCAGCTGCAAAATCCTCAGATTATTAATCTTTGTAATTTATATATCAAGGGTAATCCAAAACTGGATTACCCTTTTTTTATGACTTTATTTACCTAACTTTAATCAAAATTTTACCCATTGAGAAAGGCCTTTTTATTTTGTTGCTTTTTGAGTTTTAGTTCTCTCTCCTGGGGGCAAAAAGATTCCTTGGCGTTAGGAGAAGGATATGCTGATGATCAATTGTATTTGACTGTCTCTTATGCGCAATTGATCAACCAACCAACATCCATAACAAGAAGCGGATTTTCATATGCCCTATCTACTGGTTTTATTAAAGATATCACTTTAAACCAGGAAGGTACTATTTCATTTGGAATTGGAATTGGATATGGCTATCAAAATATTAATCATCAATTACGCGTAGAAGAAATCAATGGCTCGACTATTTTTGGGAATTCCACGGGACTAACAGATAATACGTTTACGGTTCAGAATTTAGAATTTCCGCTCGAAATTAGATGGCGAACTTCTTCAAGTAATAAATACGATTTCTGGAGAATTTATACGGGTATTAAGTTCTTGTATAATCTTGGAAACCGATTTGAGTTTAGCGAAAATTCGAATCGTTTCTCCTACAAAAATGTTTCGGCTTTTAATAATTTTCAATATGGATTAACCCTCTCTGTAGGTTATGATGCCATCAATGCGCATCTCTTTTATGGATTAACTCCTATTTTCTCTGAAGCCTCATTTACTAATGAATCCATCAATACTAAAATTATTCAATTCGGTATTGTCTTCTATATTTTATAAAAAATTGGAGAATAAAAGTGAGGCAAAGATTCCGATAAAAAAGCCGAAATATATTTCTTTTTCATTTTCCGCTTTTAAGTATAACAAAGCACTAGATAAAAAGCCAGATAAAAGGATACTCAAAACAATCAGAATTAAAAAAGATCTTGAATAATAGCTATTCAAATGAAGAAAAAATCCTACAGCAATTCCCATTGCGACAAGACGTAAACTCACTTTAATTCGAAAAAAAGAAAGAAAGTAGACAAATGCCAATGCTGCAGCACTTGAATAATAGAGGGCTCCTAAATCTCTGAAATTAGGTATTACAAATAGCGTTTTACCAATCATAAAAAACAATACTAGCATCACTAATACTGGTAATTTTCGTTCATTTAATGATGTTTGATCATAATTGGTCAAGACACCTAATCTTTTAAAAAGAAATACAAACAATACGGGAATCAAATAGGTAGTCAAAAAAATTAACGTGATAATGGCTAACTTCTGCTCACTTACGAAGTAGATTGGTACCACTAGAAAGTAACATAGGGTTACTAGTGTCGGAATCACAATTGGATGCAAGAGAACAGCTATGAATCGCAATAATCGCATTAGATTTCTTTTCGTAATCGTGCCACTGGAATGTCCAGTTGTTCTCGGTATTTTGCTACGGTTCTTCTTGCAATTGGATATCCTTTTTCTTTTAAAATTTTAGATAGCTTCTCGTCTGTTAAAGGCTTTTTCTTATCCTCTTCGGAGATAACGCTTTCTAATATGTTTTTGATTTCTCTGGTGGATACCTCTTCGCCCTGATCATTCGTCATTGATTCTGAAAAGAATTCTTTAATCAATTTTGTTCCGTAGGGAGTAGAAACATATTTACTATTTGCAACTCGTGATACCGTAGACACATCCATATTGATTTGTTCTGCAATATCCTTTAAAATCATAGGTTTCAACTTTCGTTCGTCACCTGTAAGAAAATAATCGTACTGAAAATGCATAATTGCATTCATGGTAACCAAAAGGGTTTGTTGCCTTTGTTTGATAGCATCAATAAACCATTTGGCAGCATCTAATTTCTGTTTGATAAAGAAAACAGCATCTTTCTGAGACTTATTTTTCGTTTCAGATTCCTGATATCCCCTCAATAGATTCACATACTCTCTGGACACATGTAACTCTGGAGCATTTCTAGAATTCAGTGTTAAATCCAATTCTCCATCAATGATTTTAATACTGAAATCAGGAACAATCTGTTCGATCATTTTCGAATTACCACTGTAGGAATTTCCAGGTTTCGGATTCAATCTAGCGATTTCTCCAATAGCATCTTTGAGTTCCTCCTCATCAATTTGAAACTTATCTAATAGTTTATTGTAATGCTTTTTAACGAAATGATCGAAGGCCGTCTCCAAAATTTCTATGGCTACTTGTCTTGTCTCATTTCGTTTTTTTGCCTTCAGCTGAATAATTAAACACTCTTGCAGGTTTCTTGCACCAACACCAATTGGATCTAGTTTTTGTACTGTTTTTGTAAGTACCTCCAAGACTTTTTCCTCGGTCGTAAATATATTTCCAGTAAAGGCTAAATCGTCAACAAGATCAAGAATTTCTCTTCTTAAATATCCGGTTTCATCAATACTACCTACCAAAAATTCTGCAATGGCTGTTTCTTCGTCATCGAGGCGAAAAGTGTTTAATTGATTTTTTAAAGATTGATGAAATGTTGTTCCTGCAGCATAAGGAATTGATTTTTCCTCGTCATCGGCCGAATAGTTATTTGTCTGCGTTTTATAACTTGGGATTTCATCATCACTCAGATACTCATCAATATTGATATCCTCAGCATCAATCTTATCTGTTCCAGAATCATCATATTCAGATTCAAACTCGGTATCAATAGAATCAGAGGCTTCTTTACCCGTATCTAATGCTGGATTCTCCTCAATTTCTTGTTTTAAACGCTCTTCAAATGCCTGCGTAGGCAATTGAATCAACTTCATTAACTGAATTTGCTGAGGAGATAATTTTTGTAAAAGTTTCTGTTGTAAACTTTGTTTTAGCATATAAACAAATATAAGAAAAGCGGTAAAGAAAAATCGCCATTAAGAATTTAATGGCGATCGCTGTAATTTATTTTTAAGTATTCTAGAATTCTGCGTTTTGAGGTGTTCTTGGGTAAGGAATTACATCGCGAATATTCCCCATTCCGGTTACAAACTGAACCAATCGTTCAAAACCTAATCCGAATCCAGAATGAACTGCAGTACCAAATTTACGTAAATCTAAATACCACCATAATTCGTCCTCTTCGATGCCTAAGGCTTTCATCTTTTCCACTAGAACCTCATACCGTTCTTCTCTTTGAGAACCGCCTACGATTTCTCCAATTCCTGGGAATAAAACATCCATCGCTCTAACGGTTTTACCATCTTCATTCAAACGCATGTAAAACGCTTTAATATTGGCTGGATAATCAAATAAGATTACCGGGCTTTTAAAGTGCTTTTCTACTAAATAACGCTCATGTTCAGATTGTAAATCAGCACCCCATTCATGAATTGGAAATTGGAATTTCTTCTTTTTATTCGGTTTAGAATTTTTCAAAATCTCAATGGCTTCTGTGTAAGAAACACGTTTGAAATTGTTGTCAACTACAAAATATAATTTCTCCAATAAACCTAATTCACTTCGTTGTTGTTGTGGCTTAGCTTTTTCTTCCTGAGCAAAACGTTGATCTAAGAACTCTAAATCATCTTTACAGTGCTTTAAAGCATAAGACAATACCGACTTAATAAAATCTTCTGCTAGATCCATGTTGCCATCTAAATCAATAAAGGCTACTTCTGGTTCAATCATCCAGAACTCTGCTAAATGACGCGTTGTATTTGAATTCTCAGCTCTAAACGTAGGACCAAAGGTATATACTTTACTTAATCCCATCGCATAGGTTTCAGCTTCTAATTGTCCTGAAACTGTAAGGTTCGTTTCCTTTCCAAAAAAGTCTTTGGAGTAGTCGGTTTTTCCATCTTCAGTTTTAGGAGTCTTCTCCGGATCTAAAGTTGATACTCGAAACATTTCACCTGCTCCCTCCGCATCTGAACCCGTGATAATAGGTGCATTCATGTAATGAAAATCATTTTCCTGAAAGAATTTATGAACAGCAAAAGATAACTTTGAACGGACACGCATTACGGCACTAAATGTATTCGTTCTCACACGTAGGTGTGCATTTTCTCTGAGGAATTCTAAACTGTGTTTTTTAGGTTGAATTGGATATTCATCCGGATTCGAATCACCAAGAATTTCAATCTCAGATACTTGGATTTCTACGCTTTGACCGCGTCCTTGACTTTCTACCAGTGTGCCTTTTACAGAAATTGCAGCTCCTGTTGTGATGCGCTTCAATGTCTCTTCTGAAGTATTTTCAAAATCAATAACACATTGAATATTGTTGATTGTTGAACCATCATTTAAAGCAATAAATCGATTGCTTCTAAAAGTTCTAACCCATCCTTGAAGGTGCACTTCTTGAAGTAACAAATCAGCAGTTAATAATTCCGCAACATTTTTGGTCATCATTTCAGAAAAATTTAATGTTTTCGAATAGTCGTCAAAGATACTTTATTCAATAGAATTGAATAAAATTTTAGTCGGATTTCTTAGAATTCTCCTCCGTTACCGATACAATTTTAATTTTAGGTTCTTTAAATACTTTCTTGTTGGCGATTTTTCGCTCAAAGGTCAGTAGGAGTGAAGGCAATAAAATCAGATTGGATATCATTGCCAATAAAAGCGTTGCAGAGACCAAACCACCTAAGGAAATAGTTCCGCCGAAACTCGATAAGGTAAAGACTAAAAATCCGAAGAAAAGAACGATAGACGTATAGAACATACTAACCCCGGTTTCTCTCAAAGCTGCATAAACAGAGGGTTTAATTTTCCATTTATTCACAATCAATTCCTGTCGATATTTTGCCAAGAAGTGAATGGTATCATCCACAGAAATACCAAAGGCAATACTAAATACCAAAATGGTAGAAGGCTTAATCGGTATATCAAAAAATCCCATCAATCCTGCCGTAATCAACAACGGAAGAATATTCGGAATTAAGGAGATCAAAATCATTTGTGGTGACCTAAACATCCAAGCCATAAAGATCGCAATCAGCAAAATAGCAAGTGATAAGGAAAGTACTAAATTTTTAATCAGATAGTTGGTTCCTTTTATGAATACATATGCTTTTCCAGTAATTGAAACCGTGTAGTTTTCTGATGCAAACTCTTTGTCTATTACTTGTTGCAATCGTTCCTGAATGATGTCCATTTTATCGGTTCCAATATCTTTCATATAAGTGGTCATTCGTGCATAACGACCCGTAGAATCGACAAAACTTTTTAGCATTCCAGCATCACTTTCCGAGTTTTTGGTATAGGCAAATATGTAGCTTCTTTCCTGTGACGTTGGAAGTTGATAATACTTCGGATTTCCGCGATAGTAAGCTTGTTTCGAATATTTAACCAGATTAACAATCGAGATGGATTTCGAAAGCTCAGGAAAAGACTCAATAATATCATTAATTTTCTCCATTCGCTTTAATGTCGACAGCTTCATAACACCCTTTTCTTTTTGAGTGTCGATAAGTATTTCGAGTGGCATCACACCCCCGAATTCACTCTCGAAGAATTTAATATCATCATAGAACCCCATGCTTTTTGGCATGTCTTCAATTAAACTGCCTGAAACGCGAATTTGATAGATTCCGATAATTCCCAAAATGATGAAAAATACCGTTGTAAAGTATACGGTGATTCGCTGTTCACGAACCATTTTCTCCATCCAATCGACCACTTTTTCTATCCATTTGCGTTCCAAATGATCGAGATGTTTTTCTTTTGGAACAGGCATGAAACTATAAATGATTGGTATGATCAATAATGCTAAAATGAAAATACTAACAATATTCACAGATGCGAGAATACCAAACTCGCGCAACAAACTGCTCTTTACAAATACGAATGTCGCAAATCCAGATGCCGTAGTGATATTGGTCATTAAGGTCGCATTTCCAATTTTGGAAATGACACGTTGTAATGACTTGGCCTGATTTCCGTGTTTTTTGATTTCCTGCTGATATTTATTGATCAAGAATACCGCATTCGGAACTCCAATTACAATGATTAATGGCGGAATTAAAGCCGATAGAACTGTAATTTCATAGCGGAACCATCCTATGAATCCAAAAGCCCAGACAACACCAATTAAAACAACTAAAAGTGTAATGAATGTAGCTCTAAAAGATCTAAAAAAGAAGAAAAAGATGACTGCTGTAATCAATAGCGCACCGAAAACAAATAAACCAATCTCATCCTGAATATTCTGAGCATTTAACGTTCGGATGTAGGGCATTCCCGAAATTCGAACATCAACATTGTATTCTTTTTCGAAATTTTCAATTACCGGAATTAACTTATCATTAATGAAGTTGATTCGTTTCGGTGTGTTGATAATTTCCTTTTTTATGTAAATCGCTGTCTGCAGCGTCCCTGTTTCTTTATTGAATAATAGATTGTCATAAAAGGGTAATTTCTCGAATAGCTGATTTTTAATATCATCAACCTCTTTTTTAGTATCTGGAACCTTTTTATACAGCTGTTCTAAAACAAATTTTCGCTTTCGTCGATCTGCTTTAAGGGTTTTAACGTCTGCAATGGAGAGCGTAAGATCAATTTCCTCTAAATTCTTAAACTCTTCAACTAAAGCATTCCATGCATTGAATTTTACAGGTTCAAATATGGTAGTATCTTTTACACCTAGGATAACTAAATTTCCTTCTTCCCCAAAAATTTCAAGAAACTTGTCATATTCGATATTTACCTCGTGATTCTCGGGAAGTAAATTTGCTTCTGTATATGAGAATCTCATGTATTTCATTTGAGAGGCTAAAAACGCAGTAACCAGAACAATACCAAGGATCACCAAGAAGCGGTTTCGTAAGATTAGTCGTGCAACTCTAGTCCAGAAGCTCATTAGAATTAATTTTTTGCAAAGGTAGTTAAAAACTAGGCGGTAAAATAAAAAGAGTGCCCTTAAGAGCACCCCTTTATAAAATTATAAGTAAGTCTATTAAATAGTCATGATTTCTTTTTCCTTCACATGGAATTTTTCATCTGCCATTTTTACGAAAGAGTTTGTCAATTCCTGAATATCATCTTCACTATTCGACATTAAATCCTCAGAAATATCAAGTTTTTTTAGATCATTATTTGCTTCTTTTCTTGCGTTACGTACACCAACCTTGGCATCTTCTGCAATGGCTTTGGCTTGTTTTACCAATGATAATCTTCGTTCTTCGGTTAATGGTGGTACATTAATCATGATCATATCACCATTATTCATTGGATTGAAACCAAGATTTGCAATCATAATTGCCTTTTCAATTTCAGTTAGCATGCTTTTTTCCCATGGCTGAATGCTAATGGTTCGAGCATCTGGCGTATTGATATTCGCCACCTGGCTCAATGGAGTCTGAGATCCGTAATATTCAACCATCACGGTGCTTAGCATAGCTGGAGTTGCCTTCCCAGCTCTGATGCTCACGAATTCCTTTTCAAGGTGCTTCATGGCATGATTCATAGCTTCTTTTGCAGTGTCTAAAATGAATTCAATTTCTTCATTCATAGTATTCGTATTTTCTGAATTTCTTGATTCTAATTATCAACAACAGTACCAATCTTCTCACCCGAAACCAATTTTAGAAGATTTCCTTTGGTGTTCATATCAAATATAATGATTGGTAATTTGTTCTCTTCACTCAACGTAAATGCCGTCATATCCATCACTTTTAATCCTTTTTCAATAACATCTTTAAAGGTAATATTATCGAATTTTTTAGCATTTTCGTCTTTTTCTGGATCTGCAGTATACACACCATCAACACGGGTACCCTTTAAAATAGCATCTGCATTAAT
>JALQZD010000107.1 GCA_023258495.1 Polaribacter sp. | reverse complement strand
TGCAGATGGCGATGTAGGAATGGAATCTTTCTATATTGGAACACCTCTCATATTCTCTAAAGATGGGGCGAAAATGTTGGGTGATAGCAAATTAAGTAGTTTATATGGATTGGTGATTAGGAAATATAATGATGATCAATCATAACACACTTGTACAGGAGTTGGGATATCATCACTTAAGCTGGGGAGTCCTAGCCATCCTGAACGTAAATCATGGACTAAATACGATAACGTAAATTTGGAATATATTCGGGAAATTCAATGAACGTTAAAAATCTGAGAGAAGTATTAAAAAACTTACCAGACGATACCTACATTGTTCTATTATGGGAAGAGCATTCTAAAAAACTACATATTAATACTCAGGTATATTAATATAAAAATTTAACCCCGAAAATTTAGTAATTTAGAACCCTCCAGTCATTCATTTGGTTGGGGGGTTTTTTATCCTTTTAAAAAGAGAAGGCCCAAAATGCAGAAACTTCAAACAATGGTAGATAATCTTAAAGCAACCAGTTCTCGTAATAATAAGATACAAATTCTTAAAGACAATCCTTGGTCTAAAGATATTCTATTTCGTATATACAACCCGGATATTCTTTATGGGGTAAAATCGGGAAAATGCCGAAAATTATCACATCTAAAAGGTCTCCATTCTAATGACCTTTATCATTTACTAGACCAATTGATTAAACACAGTGGTCATGATTGTGTAAGGCTTGTTAATCAGTTTGTTCTGGACAACCCTAATTATGAAGAATTGATTTATAATGTCGTGGACAAGTCTTTAAAATGTAGGATTGATGATACAGTTATTAATTCCGCATTCCCTGGACTTATTCCTACGTTTAATGTCGCTTTAGCTGAACAATATGATAAATACTCTGATAGAGTCAAACCCGACTGGCTTTGGTCAAGAAAATTAGACGGGGTACGTCTGATAGCGACCAAGAGAGGCTCAGACGTAACTTATCAATCCAGAGAGGGTAAGTACTTCACAACGCTAGACGCCCTCACAGAGCAGATTATAGGTATTGAGGGCGACTTTGTCTTGGATGGTGAAATTTGTGTGATGAAAGACGGTAATGAGGATTTTTCTGGTATTGTGGGGGCTGTTAAAAGAAAAGGCCATACAATTGAAAATCCTAAATTCTTCGTATTCGACATCTTGACTATTGAAGAGTTCGAATCGCGGGAATCCACGTCTGTACTAAAAGAAAGGCTTGCCAGACTGGAATTTTCCGGTAAAATTGAGAAATTAGAGCAGAGGGAGATTGGGGATGGGGGATTATTTGATTACCCCGATACTTGGGAAGGTTTGATTCTTAGGGCGAATGTTCCCTATGAAGGCAAGCGTACCTCAAATATGCTCAAGGTAAAGAAATTTCAAGACGATGAATATGTCGTGGAATCTTTAGAAATTGGAGACTTTCAGATCGTAGAAGACGGTCGGGAAAAGATTATTGAGACTGTAACCAATATCTCCTTTTCTCATAAGGGTGAGAAGGTAAGTGCCGGATCTGGATTTAGCCTTGATCAAAGAAAAGAATATTATGCCGATCATAGTAAGATTATCGGTAAAGTTGTAACAATTAAACACTTTGGAGAGAGCAAAGATAAAAACGGTAAAATCTCTTTAAGGTTTCCTACTATTAAAATAGTACATGGTGATCATCGTAAAATCTAATCAATTATGATAAATAAATTTAGACACATTCAATACACTGATGATGGATGCGATGAATATCAGTGTTTAAGCTGCTATGGAAAGTTAGAAATCCGGTATATCAATAATTGGAAATTCTGCCCAATGTGTGGTATCGAGTTTTCAGGTGAATTAGAGTGTAGGGAACATCACACGCCGTCGTGGCTGTACAAGCTTGATTTTGATTACCATGATCAGTATGAGCTTAAGAAAAAGCTATGGAAGACTAAGAAGTCAGGATGGGTAATTGAGTCTAGGGATATCTGGTTTAATAAATCAGACAACGGAGAAATTTTATATAGACACGATCATTTTGCTTCAACTGATTGGGGGATCTATAAAGATAATAGGTCTATAAATGTTACGGCCATTGAAATTTTAAAACATCTTAATGATTTAAGGTCTTATAGCCGAATAGACTTTAAT
>JALQZD010000011.1 GCA_023258495.1 Polaribacter sp. | reverse complement strand
TCACGGAGACGAGCAGGATCATAATTCGAGACCTCATCGTCGCTGGTGCTGTCCTCTTCGTCGGAGGAGTAGTAGAAGGAATCCTCGTGGAATGGCTTGTCGCCGTTGAGCTTGTCATGGATGCGTTTGAGTTTGTCGGCCATGTCCAGGTAGATGCCATCAGGGATCTTGCTGGAGATGTCGTCGAGGCAGGCCATAAGACTTTGAAGGTCTTCCATGTTGGTTGATTTTTAAGTTGATTTTTCACTCTTTTAGCTTCTACTTAGGTGTTCTAAGATTACGAACTCTCTTGGGAAGATTTCCACCCATTTTTTTTAACATCCGTTTAAGTTGTTCATTCTCGTTTTTTAGATTGGATGTGTTTCCATTCACTTCCTTTAATAATCGTCTGAGTTGCTCATTTTCATTTTCAATTTGTCGCATATATTTATCAAGTTTACTCATTTGTCTTTCAATACTACCAAGACCAACAAACAAATGTCGTCTTGAACCACCGAGGATACTTTTTTGTTTCATAAATGCCTGATTAGTTTCCGTAATCGCATTATTGAGTAACTGTTGCGCTGTTTTAACCCAATTTAATCTAAGATGTGATCGTCGTTTGGCAGTACTACTCATTATTTATTTATTACAAGGAAATTAATTAAGTATGTCTCTCTGTGATGATGTAATTTGGGTACATTTCACGCATCATTTTCTTTTGGGTAAGATAAACCTCTCTTTTGTCATTTAATGTCAAAGATTCAGTTACAAAACTAATGATCTTTTCATCATGGATAACATCCATTTTAATTGAGTATCCCCAATATGTTGCGGGAACGACTTCAACTTTAGGGAAGAGAACTTCCTCCTTGAGAGCAAATGCATTCAAGTGACGTTGAATGACACCTAAACGAGATCTTGCTCTAGTAATTGCGGGTAATGTGTTCATGGATTTTACCTACGCTCCAAATGAGACTCAAGATAGCGGTCGCGTTTTTGAAAGTCTCGTTTGGGGAGTTCATGTTAATTTTATAAAGTTTTGAGGTGACTTAGGCATTTTCTGAACATAACCAACCCGTGCATAAATATTTTTTAATGTCAGAAACTACCGGTAATCCTGCATGAATATAAGTCCATGTCGCTGGAAACATAATAAGTTTACCTTGCTCAGGTGTTATAATTTTACCATCATTACAACCTGCGGGGTGAAATGCAGTTCCACCCCCATCATATACAGGATGTAGATCATTCAGATACCATATAAATGTAATAAAACGATTTTGACTAAACATCTCGTCATTGTGCCATCCATAATATTCACCTTTAGTTGTTTTTTGTATTTGATACCCCCTATCATTACATTTGTCAAAAGAATGTTCCATAGAATCAACACCCATTTTTTGCAAATGTTTTCTATATAAATCAATACCTTCTCCTAATTTTATATGTAATTGTTTATCTACGTCTTCCCACCCACTTATTCCAGATATATTCAAATCAATGCTTTTTTTTACAGTTGAAATTTGCCCACTCGGGCCCGAGCGTCCAGCACTTTTCCTATCATCTTTCTCAAAAGATTCAATCATTTTTTCACACAATTCTTTCGGTAAATGATTAGATATCTCAAAAATGAAATCCATTTAATTCTAAACAAATCATATCTTTAATTTGGTCTAGAACACATCCATACAGTACATATATATTTTGATATATCAGAAACTATCGGTAATTCTGCATGAATATAACTCCATGTCGCTGGAAAAATTAGAAGTTTTCCTTGATCAGGAGTTACAACTTTTCCACGTCCAATAGTGGGATGAAACGCAGTTCCACCTCCATCATATATAGGATGCAGATCGTTCAGATACCATATAAATGTAATAAAACGCCTTTGTTTTAAATTTCCATCGTTATGCCAACTATAATATTCTCCTGTTGTTGTCTTTTTAATTTGATAACCATAATCAAAATATTCCTGTATATGGTAATCTATAGAAGAACACCCCTTTTCTTTTAAATGATCTAAATACTTTTTTATACCATCTTCTATTTTTTCATATAAACATTTAGACACATTAGTCCATTCAGTTGTATTAGGAATAGTCAAATCCATACCCCCTGGTTTTTTATTAGAATCATTTTCAAAAAGTTTAATCATTTCCTCGCATAATTCTTTTGGTAAATGATTAGGTATCTCAAGAATGAAATCCATTTAGTTGATATATGAGAAAAACTTTAAATCACTCGTATGTTTTTGAAGTGACCTAAGCTTCCGCTGAATGCAACCACCCAGTACAAATATACTTTATTCTACTGTCATCTTTTGGTGAAAATACTGATCCAGAATGAAGATAAGTCCATGTGGCTGGAAAAATTAGAAGTTTTCCCTGTTCGGGAACAATGAGTTTTCCACCATCGCCAGCACAATGGTGAAATGCTGTACGCCCTCCCTCTGAAAGACTATCATGATCAGTTAAATACCATAAAAATGTAAGAAATCGATGATGTTTTACGCAACTATCACTGTGCCAACCATAATATTCACCCATTGTTGTTTTTTGTATTTGATACCCAGTATCAATAACATTTCCCTGATCAAAAATATAGTCGAGAATGCCACCCACTCCAAGTTTTGATAGATGTTCTCTATACTTCTTAATACCTTCTGCTAATTGTACGTGTAAATATTCATCTAAGTCTTTCCATTCTTTGTGAGGACTAATCAATAAATCTAAACTTTTTTTAATTGAACAAGTCCTAGGGGGGTTGCCTACAGCTCCAGGTCCTTTTCTAGTATCTTCTTCAAACAGTTTAATAATTTCTTCACACTTCTCTTTTGAGAGACTATTAGGTAGTTCGAAAACAAAATCCATTTACTTGATGTACCATCAATTCTTTAAATCACTCATATGTTTCATCACCATACAAATCCTCTATAACTTGAAGCATCTCCTCAATATCCTTTAGAGCTGACCTCGTAGAACGGAGATTCCACATAGCCAAAGACTTAAGCTTCTTATTGGCCATTTTATACTCGCTTATGTCCTTACGAAGCTTTTCCTCAACACTTATAGATCTCCTCAAACATGGATCCGAAGCACACTGTCTCCAGTGCCTCTTAGTAGTATAACGGGGAGCAGCAACTGGAACGGGCTTGTTGGTATCATTCAAATTATTATAAATACGTGTAGGTGTGCAAGCGATTGCAATCATCTATTTATAATAATTATAGGGGAATTAACTTTAATTATATTTAACGACGAGCACGAAGGGTCCCCATTCTTTGGGCAGTTATACCTGCTGCATATGTACTACTAAGGTTGTTTGCCTCTCGTATAATTTGATTGACTGTTTTTGTTTTGTTGTCATAACTCTTCATCAAACCATTTTTCGTGGCGGCGGGGAGTGTCTTCCCCCGTAGAATTCCAAGCAATTTTTTACGGTTTGTATTTACTCTCTTCGCAGTGGGTTGACTGACATTGTAATTTCTTACACGCTTGACACCACGTTGGTTAGCACGCATCTCTGCCTCTTCTCGTGCCGTTCTCATAACGGCATTATAACTTAGGCTTTTGTTATTATAATACCTCATCAACATATTTTTGTAAGTTGCGGTGATGTTGATTTCATTTAGATTTTTACGCAATTTGTTGCGTTCATTAATCTTTGCCTTTTTAGCAGTTGGCTGTGAGTTTCCAGAGTTGCTAAGGTTGTTATTTTTGTTACCCACAATAGAGTACCTTGAACCAACACCACTTTGTGCGTTGGGACCTCCCGTGGGTGGTGGTGGTGGTGGTGGTTTGTTCTTGTTCTTATTCTTATTTAATCCCTTATTTGCAAGTGCCGCTGCTATAATACTATTAGCATTGTTTGGTGTCTTCCTTTTTACTCCTCTAATCCCATTAACCACTTGTATTGGGGTTCCACCGAGGCGACCAATCGCACCCGCGAGTGCTCTGGTTCCATTGTTTCTTGAAGTACTGTTTCGTGAAGTAGCAGTACTACTGTTTCCACT
>JALQZD010000339.1 GCA_023258495.1 Polaribacter sp. | reverse complement strand
ATCCGTCTTCATCAATGGTTACAGTAACCTCCTTCGATTTTTTATCTTTTTTGGTACTCTTTGCTGCCTCATCCGTTTTGGGTAGGTTCGGAGCCTTATCTGCCTTGCTTAGAACAATGGCATACAAGCTTCGCGTAACACTAGGGTCGTATGAACTCATATCCAACCACCCCGATTGTAATCCGTAATTCGTACTTGCTAAGGCATACAGATATTTTCCGGAAGCATCCCAAGCTGGTGAAATAGCATCAGCAATTGGGTCGGTAAGTTGGACTGTTTTCTTTGTTTCTACATTGTAGGCATAAATCGACTTAAAATGGCTGTCATTTTGCTTGGCAAAGGCAATCCATTTGCTGTCTGGAGACCACAATGGATTCATTGCCCGATTTGGATGTGCATATCGATCTGTTGCTACAATCTTTGATTTTTTAGATTCTAAATCAGTAATCCAGATGTTGTAATCCGTATCGGTAAATGCTAAGTATTTTCCATCGGGAGACCAGTCTGGTGTGAAATAGAAGGTTGGTTTCTGAATCTTGATAAGCTCCTGATTTTGGCCTCGTTGGTCGGCAATAACCAATTGATATTCGCCACTTTTATCAGAGAACCAGGCCACTTTATCGCCCTTTGGAGACCAAATAGGAAAACGATCTGCCACCCCGGGAGAATTGGTTAGGTTTCTCCATGTTCCGTTTTCTTTCGGAGCGGTAAAGATTTCACCTCGATATTCAAAGATGGCTCTGTTTCCTTTTGGAGATAAGTTCGCATTTGATAAGTTTCTACCGGTGACATTTTCCCAACGTGGGCGAGAAAAATTTAAATCGGCTTTGACTTCAATATTTAGTTGTTTTGAAGCTAAGGTATTCGGATTTAAGAAATGTAAATATCCACCTTGTTCATAGATGATTCCGTTGGAGTTTGAATCTAAGCTTTTCACATCAAACTTTTTATGAAAGGTAATTTGTTTTTCTTCTTTGGACTGCGGATTAAATGACCAGATATTTGCGGTGTAATCGCGCTCTGAAATAAAGTAAACGCTTCCATTGTGCCACACTGGATCTAAATGACGTTCCTTGTCTTTTTGCTCGGTGCGGATGAGGTCTTTCGTTTTTAAATCAACAATCCAAATCGGCATTGCTTGTCCGCCTCTGTAATTTCGCCATTCGGCGTCCCAACCTGTAATTGGGGTATAGGCAACATGTTTTCCATCTTCGGATACTTCTCCGTAAGCCGCTCTTGGAACCCCTAATGAAGTTGGTAATCCCCCTTTCGGTGACACTGTATAAAATTTATTGGTTTGTGTAGGTCGTCCTTCACGTCCCGAACGGAATACTATTTTTCCGTCTGACGTCCATCCTTGAACAAAATCGCCACCAGGATGAAATGTTAATCGTTGTGGTTCGCCACCTTCAGCCGGAATCACATATACATCGGTATTTCCGTCATATTGTGCAGAGAAGGCAATCCACTTTTCATCATAGGAAAAATGAGGTAAGGATTCGTAACCGATATCACTTGTTAAACGAATCGCCGTACCTCCATTCAGTGATGCTTTCCATAAGTCATTGGCATAGACAAAAACCACATGGGATTTCGATAAAGTAGGTTGACGTAGGAGCTGTGTTCCTTGGGCAAATATCCCTGATTCCCCTAAAAATAAGAGTACAAATAGAAGTCGTTTCATTTAAAATTTGGTTTAGAATTGCGATGATTAAAGATAAGGAATTCGTGAACGTTATTTTGCGAATAACTGCCCCATATCTTTAAATGCCTTGAATTCCAAAGGGTTACCTTCTGGATCGTTAAAGAACATGGTTGCTTGTTCGCCAACTTCTCCTTTAAAACGGATATACGGTTCAATGATGAACTTGGTTTTTTCTTGCTTTAAGCGTTCTGCTAAGTTTTCCCAATCGTCCCAAGATAAAACGACTCCGAAATGGGGTACTGGCACATCATGACCATCGACTGGATTCGAAATGATACTCGGTTCAAATCCATCCTTTTGATGAATCACCAATTGATGACCAAAGAAATTAAAATCAACCCAATGGGTATCACTTCGTCCTTCTTCGCATCCTAATACCTCTCTGTAAAAGGTTCGACAAGGTTCTAAACTCTTTACTGGAATTGCTAAGTGAAAAGGTTGTACCATTTGTTAAGTTTTAAGTGTTTAGTTATTAATTTATTAGATTATTGAATTATTAGATTATTGATTCTTGTTAAAACCCGACTGCCGTGTCGTCTCCTCGTGGATCTGCACCGCCTTCGTATCGTCCATCGGGCAACACTAAAATAGCATCAACTTTTCCGATGATGGGGGTTCTGTTGGTGTTGAATTTATAACCTAGTTTTTCAAGTTCTTTGAGTGTTTTCTCATCAAACTTGTTGGGTTCTATTCGAATTTCATCGGGCAACCACTGATGATGAAAACGTGGCTGATTTACAGATTCCTGCATTCCCATTCCAAATTCATGAACATTTAATATGGTTTGTAATACCGAGGTGATAATCGTAGATCCACCTGGGGTTCCTACAATCATCCATAGTTTGCCGTTCTTTTCAACAATGGTCGGGGTCATAGAACTCAGCATGCGCTTACCGGGTTCTATTTTATTGGCTTCGGCACCTACCAATCCGAACATATTCGGTACACCTGGTTTGCTTGAAAAATCATCCATTTCATTATTCAAAAAGAATCCTAGTTCGTTCACGTAAATCTTTGATCCGTACGCGCCATTTAATGTCGTGGTAACCGATACGGCATTCCCGAATTGATCGACAATGGAGTAGTGGGTGGTTTCATCGCTTTCGACAATTTCTATCGTTCCCGGATTTACTTCACTAGACGGAGTTGCTTTTTCAAAAGAGAAATTCGACATACGGTCTTTGGTATACGATTTTTCCATCAACTCCTGAATTGGAATCTGCACGAAATCAGGGTCTCCTAAAAAGAAGCTTCTATCGGCATAGGCACGTCTTTCGGCCTCGACGATCACTTGCATGGTTTTGGTTGAATTGTGTCCGAAGGTATGAAGATCGTAGGGCTCAATGGCATTCATGATTTGCGATAAACAAATTCCTCCACTTGAGGGAGGAGACATCGAAATCACTCGTAAATCGTCATAGGTAAAAGCAAGCGGATCTCTCCATTTCGCTTCGTATTGTTCTAAATCTTGCAGGGTTATGATTCCGCCACTACGTTTCATAAAATCAGCCAGTTTTTTCGCAGTTTCACCTTTGTAAAACTCATCTCGGCCATGATCTCGAATACGAGCTAGGGTAGTGGCTAATGCCGGATATTTAATCGTATCTCCTTCTGTCCATTGCAAGTGAAATAGCGTACTGTCTTTATTCGCTTCAAAGAATTGCGGTTGGTATTTCTTGATTCTTTCTGCTTGTTTTTTGGTTACTATAACCCCTCGTTTAGCAAGATCAATTGAAGGCTGAATAATATCTTCGATAGGTAAGGTTCCAAACTTTTTATAGACTTCAAAAATTCCGGCAACGGTACCTGGAACTCCAACTGATAAGGGTGTTTTTGTGCTTTTACCTTTGATCACATCTCCATTTTCATCGAGATACATATCTGTGGTTGCGGCTAAGGGAGCTTTTTCCCTATAGTCCAGTGCGCCAATCGAACCATCATTTTTGCGATAGACCATGAATCCGCCACCACCAAGGTTACCAGAATACGGATACGCAACTGCTAATGCCAATTCGGTGGCCACCATAGCATCGAATGCTGTGCCACCTTTTTTTAGGATTTGCAATCCAATTTCGGAAGCTTCAACACGGGCCGAAACCACCATGGCTTTGTTAGAAATGACTCCGGTTACTTTTTCTTTCTGACAGGAAATGAGCAGTACTATGGCTGCAAATAGAATGGATATTTTT
>JALQZD010000215.1 GCA_023258495.1 Polaribacter sp. | reverse complement strand
CGATGGGTCAAAGGCATTCATGACTTTATCATTCCAAATTTCCTGAGAAAATAATTGGTCGTTAAACTGTCCTGTAATCATACTTCCTAAATAGGTGGCTGTTTGCACTCGACCACCAGGATTGTATCTCAAATCAATGATTAACTCATCAATGTTTTGAGCATTAAAATCAGCAAAAACAGCATTCAATTGTGAATCATAAGTATTTACAAATTGATTGTAAAACAAATAACCAATTTTCTTTCCGTTATAATCAATCACTTTAGCATTGGCAATCGGATTTTCCTGTAATTCTGATTTAACCAAGGAAACACTATTTCCATTAGAAGTCGGATTCCCATTATTAAAATCGGCAAATCCAACCGTGTATGTGGTGTTACTACCAAACAATAATGTTCTGAAATTTCCCAAGTTTAATTGTTGATTATCAATTGTATTGAATAACATTCCACGTTGCACTCCCTGTGTCTCAGCATCAGACCCTGCTATAACATAACGAACGTAGCCATACACCTTATCCGAGCCGTCATCATAAAGCACCAATCCGAAATCCATTCCGTTGTTTAATGAAATTCCAGCTAATGAGTTTTCTAGCGCTATATAATCATCAACCATTATTGAAAAACGATCAGCAGGACGATTTAATAAAGATTCAAATAAAACTTCTGGACTTTCAAAGCTGTATAAATAATTATTTATTTCAGTTTGATTATTAAAACGATTATCCTGTAAATCTGGAATATCACTTTGCCATAAATAATATGCGTTTAATCCTTTCCAAACAAAATCATGAACCTGAATGTCTGTAGGTATCTTCTCAGATTTTGTACATTGTGAAAGTGAAAAACTTAGGGTAATAAGAATTAAATAAACAAGATTTTTAGGCATTTTCATTAGGATGTTATTATACGTAAAGTAACGCTTTGTAAAGATAAATCGTATTTTTTTAAAAAATGATGTAACAAATTAAATATTGTGTCGTCGTAATTATGAAAATCTAACAAAATAGATAGACAAATCAAAAATCAACCAACCATAGAAATGACAGAATCAGACTTTTTAGAGGCTGTTATACCGTTTAAAGATAAGGTCTTTCGATTGGCAAAACGATTGCTAGTATCGACTGAGGAGGCAGAAGATGCGACTCAGGAACTTTACTTTAAGCTGTGGAAGAATAAAAATAAAATGTCTGATTACAAAAATATTGAGGCATTTGCCATGACGATGACGAAGAATTACTGTTTTGACCGATTAAAATCAAAACAGGCCAGTAATTTAACCTTAGTTCACAGCAACTATAAAGAAAAAGAAACTGCTCTTGAAAAGAAGGTTGAGTATAAAGATAGTGTCTCACGAGTTCATCAACTTATTGAAGAACTGCCAGAACAACAAAAGATCATTATTCAAATGAGAGATGTAGAGCAGTATGAGTTTGATGAAATATGCGAAATGACCAGCATGAAACCAACTGCAGTGAGAGTCGCATTATCCAGAGCGAGAAAAACAATTAGAGAACAACTCTTAAAAGCACATCAATATGGAGTTAGCTAGTATAGAAAAATTAATAGTAAAATACCTAAACGCAGAAACAACATTGCAGGAGGAGAACACCTTGAAAAACTATTTTACGGGAGGAAATGTTGCCCCTCACTTGCAGGAATACATAGAATTGTTTAGCTATTTCGCTATCGCAAAAGACGAAACTTTTGATAAGCCAATTCGATTAAAAACAGAAAGTAAAGTTCGAAGAAACTTTTACAGATTATCAATCGCAGCCTCTTTTGCTCTGATGTTTAGTGTCTTTGTAGGTTACAACCAATATCAAAGATACCAGGCAGAGAAAAAGTTTGCAGAAATAAGCAAAGGATTAAAGTTATTGTCAAATACCTGGAAAAAAGGTGAAAATGCAGTAGCCGGTCTTTATGCCTATGAGCAAGCGGTCAATAAAATATTAGATTAAAAAATAAACCGAGTAAAGTAAATTTAAAACCAAGTAAAACCTATTATCATGAAAAATATCGTTTTATTAATCGCATTTTTTGTATCAACATTTGCTATGAAGGCTCAAGGAACTTTTGATGCCTTAGAAGATGAAGATGGAGTAGACGTAGTTGTTGTAACGAAAGATGCTTTTGAATTAATATCAAAATTCAAAAATGTAAATATCGAAGACAATGATGCCATGAAAACATTTCAAATGATTCAAGAATTAAATGAATTTAAAATGTTCTCCTCTAACAAATCAGAAATTGCATCAAAAATGGAAAGCATGGTTAACACCGTTATCAAAAAGAATAAATTAACAGAATTGATGCGTGTTAAGGAGGATGATTCCAGAATCAAAATCTATGTGAAATCCACCAGTAACAAGGATTATGTTAGTGAAGTATTAATGTTTATCAAAGGCATCGATAAAAAGACAAAAGGAATGTCTGAAGCAGTTGTAATCTCATTAACAGGAAACATCGACATCAATAAAATGTCAGATCTTGCAGATTCTTTCACAAAAAATTCTAAGGTTACCGTTAAGAAAAACTAGCGGTAACCCCCTTAAAAACTTAAACTGTCAATTATGAAAAAATTAACCACTTTATTGTCTTTCACTCTTGTGTTATTTATGGCAATGTCTTGTTCTAACAACAAATCATTACAGAGTTATTTAGTGGAAAGCCAAGAAAAGGACGGATTCTTTTATGGAGATATCCCTGTAAGTAGTTTAATGACCACCAAAACAAAAGCTTCTGAAGAAGTTTTGGAAACCATGAAGAGTATCAAAAAAATCAATGTTGCTTTCTTGAAAAAGACTGCCGACAACAATGAAGCGTATGAAAAAGAAAAGAAAGAATTGAATGGTATTTTAGCTCAAGAAGATTACAAAAACCTGATGACTATGAAAACCAAAGGAATGAATGTAAAAATTTATTACACTGGTGATACAAACTCAATCGACGAAGTTATTGCATTCGGTTATAACAAAGAAGCCGGAGTTGGGGTTGCAAGATTACTAGGAGAAAATATGAATCCAGCGAAAGTTATCGAAATGATGAACAGCATTAACATTGACGGTGATAACATCGAAAAGTCATTCGGCTCGTTCTTTTAGCCAAATAATTATTAATAATTTTAGAAACTACAATCAGAAATGGTTGTAGTTTTTTGTTTTTAGATAGTTTTATTTAACTGCCTATTAACAACAGAACTAATGCAAATTGCTATTTTTGAGGCATATCCGAAAGATAGATTTACATGAGAATTGCTTTAATTGTATTCATTTTACTCACCAAAACCTTATCCTTATTTTCTCAAGATATTGTTTATCGCGCAGAACGAGAAAAGACATTTGATCTCATTCATACCAAATTAAAAGTCGATTTCAATTTTTCTAATCAGACAATGAATGGGGAAGCCTGGATTACCCTCACACCTCATTTTTATGAAACAAATACCGTAGTATTGGATGCTAAGGCCATGATTATCAATTCGGTTACCTTAATCAACAAGCCACTTTCATTTGAATACAAGAATAAACGTAAACTTGAGATTAAACTCCCAAAAGTATATAAGAAAGGGGAAGAATTAACACTATATATTGATTATGTAGCCCAGCCAGAAAAAGTATACCAAAAGGGTAGTACAGCCATCACCAGTGCAAAAGGATTATACTTTATCAATGCTGATGGAAAAGATAAAAACAAACCTACGCAGATTTGGACACAGGGAGAAACGGAAGCCAGTAGCTGTTGGTTTCCAACCATAGACGCGCCAAATCAGAAAACATCTCAAGAAATCTATATCACTGTTCCTAAAAAGTATGTTACGCTGTCCAATGGCACATTAATCTCACAGAAAACAAAAGACGGAAATAGAACGGATTACTGGAAATTGGATCAAAAGCATGCACCATATCTATTTTTTATGGGCAT
This sequence comes from Polaribacter sp., assembly GCA_023258495.1. Classification (GTDB taxonomy): domain Bacteria; phylum Bacteroidota; class Bacteroidia; order Flavobacteriales; family Flavobacteriaceae; genus Polaribacter. The sequence continues at coordinate 134 of JALQZD010000215.1, read as the reverse complement.
TGGTGAATATGAAATTATTAAAGATCAATACAAGGATATTGCGGTACATTATTACGTAGAAAAGGAATATGCGCCATATGCGAGAGATATTTTTGGGAATACTCCAGAAATGATAGGGTTTTTCGCCAACAAAC
>JALQZD010000198.1 GCA_023258495.1 Polaribacter sp. | reverse complement strand
AACCTTCTTCAGCATTTCCTTTGAAATATAATAAGATGGCTACAGCAGCTACAAATATTGATAAGATTTTGTATTCTGCTTTCAAGAAAGACATTGCTCCATCCGCAATATTCTTGGCGATGTTCTTCATCTTATCATCACCTTGGTCTTGTTTACCTACCCATGCACTTTTAACAAATACAAACAACAGTGCTAAGACACCAAATGCAGGTAAAAAATTTACTATTAATTCCATATTAATTTGTTCGTTTTTAATTGAGGGCCAAAAGTAGTAAATTCTACTAGATAATGAAACTTTAATGCAGTAATGTGGCCACTTTTACACAAAAAAACTCCTCCCAAAACGGAAAGAGTTTTAAATAGTATTGCTGTTAAGGGATTACTTGTAAAGTACTTCCTTTACCGCTTTGATAACATCATTTGAATTTGGAATCCATTTTTCCAATAATGTTGGAGAATAGGGTGCAGGTGTATCTGCAGTTGTGATTCGCTTGATAGGAGCGTCCAAATAATCAAATGCTTCATTTTGAATTCTAAACGTAATTTCTGAAGCAACACTTCCGAATGGCCAGGCTTCCTCCAAAACAACTAATCGATTTGTCTTTTTTACCGATTCGATAATGGCTTTGTGATCCATAGGCCTTACTGTTCTCAAATCAATAATTTCTACAGAGATATTTTCTTTGGCCAATTCATCCGCAGCTTTATAAGCTTCCTTAATGATCTTACCAAACGAAACGAGAGTGACATCAGATCCTTCTCTTTTGATATCGGCAACTCCAATTGGTAAAATGTATTCACCTTCTGGAATCTCCATCTTATCACCGTACATCTGCTCAGACTCCATAAAGATGACCGGATCGTCATCACGAATAGCAGCTTTTAATAATCCTTTCGCATCATATGGGTTGGAAGGAACAACAACTTTTAATCCGGGTGTGTTTGCAAACCAGTTTTCAAAAGCCTGTGAGTGCGTTGCACCTAGCTGCCCAGCAGAAGCCGTAGGACCTCTAAATACAATTGGACAGTTAAATTGACCACCAGACATTTGTCTAATCTTGGCAGCGTTATTTATAATTTGGTCAATTCCTACTAATGAGAAATTGAATGTCATATATTCTACAATCGGACGATTCCCGTTCATAGCAGAACCAATAGCTACACCAGCGAATCCAAGCTCGGCAATTGGTGTATCAATTACTCGCTTCGGTCCAAATTCGTCAAGCATTCCTTTACTCGCTTTATAGGCTCCGTTGTATTCTGCTACTTCTTCACCCATTAAGTAGACGCTTTCGTCTCTTCGCATTTCTTCGCTCATTGCTTCGGCAATCGCTTCTCTAAACTGTACGGTTTTCATTTACAATCTATTTATTGAACTCCGCAAAAATAAGGAATTATTTGTCAAAATTTTCCATCAAAAAAAGAGAAAGTCAGCATTTCTGACATACATTTGCGCAATCGATTTCGATTATGAATTAATTCAAAAAAAAATATTATGCATGCATAGTATTTTTTAAAAAAAAGACTTAATTTTGTTGCAATTAAAAAATGAAAATAGATGAAGATTTTAGTTTGTATTAGTCACGTTCCAGACACAACTTCCAAAATCAATTTTGTTGACAATAACACAAAGTTCGATACGAATGGTGTGCAGTTTGTGATCAATCCTTATGACGAATTTTGTTTGACAAGAGCCATGTGGTTTAAAGAAAAACAAGGTGCGTCGGTTACTGTAGTTAATGTTGGATTAGCGAATACAGAACCAACATTAAGAAAAGCCTTAGCGATTGGAGCAGATGATGCGATTCGTATTAATGTTGAACCAACCGATGGCTTAATAGTCGCCAAACAATTGGCAGAAGTTGTAAAAAATGGTGGATATGATTTGGTATTAGCTGGAAAGGAGTCTGCAGATTATAACGGTCAGATGGTTCCAGGAATGTTGGCATCATTAGTAGACTACAACTTTGTGAATGCTTGTACAGGAATTGAAGTTGAAGGGTCTGATGCGAAATTGGTGCGTGAGATTGATGGTGGGAATGAATATTTGACATCAACATTACCTATGGTAGTTGGTGGGCAAAAAGGAATTGTTGAAGAGAAAGATCTTCGAATCCCGAATATGCGCGGAATTATGATGGCGAGAAAAAAGCCATTGCAAGTGATTGAACCCATTGATGCTGGAGAATCTACTGCGGTAAGTTCTTTCGAAAAACCAGCGCCAAAAGGGGATGTGAAATTGGTAGATGCAGATAATATTGATGAACTCATCAATTTATTGCACACAGAGGCCAAAGTAATTTAATAAATCTTATTTCTAAAAATATATAAATATGTCTGTTTTAGTTTTTGCTGATTCTTCAGATGGGAAATTTAAAAAATCTGCTTTCGAACTTGTATCTTATGGAAATAGGATTGCAGAACAATTAGGAAGTTCATTAACAGTTGCGACCATTAATCATGGAGATGCAGCTGATTTATATACCTACGGAGCGAGTAAGGTAGTAAATGTAGAATCTGGCGATTTGAATGGTTTCAATGCCAAAGGATATGCCGCTGCGCTAGCTGCTGTAGCGAATACCACAGGTGCAAATGTGGTTGTTATTGATTCTAGTGCTGATGGTTTGTATGTAGCACCATTGGTAGCAATTGAATTAAATGCTGCTTATGCATCCAACGTAGTTTCTGACTTAATCAGTACGGCACCCTTTACGGTAAAACGTAAAGCGTTTTCGAACAAAGCATTTTCAAATACAGAAGTAAAGACGGATGTTAAAGTGATCGGTCTAGCGAAAAATTCATTCGGAACGGTTGAAAATCCTGTTGATGGTGCTCTTGAATCATTTAGCTTTTCTGTTGATGGCGGATTAGGTGTTGCTACAGAAAAAGTGGAAAAAGCTTCAGGTCAAGTGACTATTGCTGATGCGGATGTCGTGGTTTCTGCAGGTAGAGGATTAAAAGGTCCTGAAAACTGGGGAATGGTTGAAGAGTTAGCCAACGTTTTAGGCGCTGCTACTGCGTGTTCAAAGCCAGTTTCAGATTTAGGATGGCGTCCGCATAGCGAGCACGTTGGACAAACTGGAAAACCCGTTGCGTCTAACCTTTACATTGCTATCGGAATCTCTGGAGCAATTCAACATTTAGCAGGCGTAAATGCTTCTAAAGTAAAAGTCGTGATCAATACAGATCCGGAAGCCCCATTCTTTAAAGCTGCCGATTATGGTGTTGTAGGTGATGCCTTTGAGGTAGTGCCAAAATTGATAGATAAATTAAAAGCTTTTAAACAAGCTTAGTCTGATAAATCGAAGCGAAAGAGCCTATCAAATTTTTGATAGGTTTTTTCATTTTATAGAAGGTTTGAAATATAATTTATTAAATTGTGCCACTGTAACTTTTTATGAAAGAAGTAGCTTGATTTATGAGTTTAATCCAGTTAAATATAAAGGGAATTTCATACAGTCAAACTCAAACCGGAGCCTATGCCTTGGTGTTGAGTGAAGTAAATGGAAAAAGAACCTTACCCATTATTATAGGAGCTTTTGAAGCACAGTCTATTGCGATTGCTTTAGAAAAAGAAATTCGACCTCCAAGACCGTTAACTCACGACCTATTTAAAACCTTTTCAGATACGTTTAACATTCTTGTGAAAGAAGTTGTTATTCACAAATTAGTGGACGGCGTCTTTTTCTCTAGTCTGATTTGTGTGAGCGATGGTGCAGAAGAAACTATTGATGCAAGAACCTCTGATGCTATTGCATTGGCCGTTCGTTTCGATGCGCCAATTTATACCTATGAAAACATTCTCGATAAGGCTGGGGTGTATTTAAAGGTTGAAGAAGAAATGGGCCTAGAAACTATGACCGAAGATGATGAGCTCAAAGAAACCTTAGTAGAATTAGCACAAACGGATTCTGAAGAAGACCAAATATCAGGATTGACCATGTCTGAATTACAAGCGGAACTTGAAAAAGCCGTGGTCAATGAAGATTACGAAATGGCTGCGAAAATAAGAGATGAAATAAGCCGCAGAGCTTAATAGACCCATGAGAAATTTAAGTATTACTTTCCTGTTTTTGTTTTTGAGTACGTTAACATCTGCTCAAGAACTTGATACATCCTGGAGTTTTTCTTCGATCAAAAATCAGAATAAAGAATCACTTTTTGAAATTGATTCTACAGATACCTTTACACTTGACAAAGGCGCTTTTGAATATCAATTGAAAGCTAAAGATCTTAAGGCTAGTGGAACGTATATCCGTCAAAACAACTTATTGATATTTAATTATCAGCAACCAAAAGATACGGTTCGTTATTATAACATTGTATCCCTATCCGATGATCGTTTAATCCTATCCGAAGGAGGAGTGTATTATGCATTTTCATCAGTTATGGCGTCTCCAGAGGAAGTTGTAAAAGTTACCAATATTGAACAGCCAAAAGAAAATGTAATCATTCCGAGTCAAGGTTTTTCCGTTCAAAGTTTATGGCGCGGAATTTTAGGAATGATTGTCCTTATCATCATTGCATTTTTATTCAGTGCCAATCGATTGGCGATTCAATGGAAGAAAGTCGGAATTGGATTGGCATTGCAATTACTGATTGCCATCGGGGTTCTGAAAGTAAACTTCGTTAAGGCAATTTTTGAATTTGTAGGTGGAATTTTTATTGAAATTTTAGAGTATACCAAAGCTGGAAGTAAGTTCTTATTTGAAGGATTGGTGGCCGATATGAATACCTTCGGTTACATTTTCGCCTTCCAAGTGTTACCAACGATTATATTCTTCTCGGCGTTAACTTCCTTACTATTCTATTTGGGAATCATTCAGTGGGTCGTAAAAGTATTGGCTAAGATTCTAACGAGCTTCTTAGGAATTTCGGGTATGGAAAGTTTATCTGTGGCAGGGAATATATTCTTAGGGCAAACGGAAGCTCCGTTGTTAATTAAGGCCTATTTAGAAAAAATGAATCGCTCAGAAATGCTACTAGTGATGATTGGTGGAATGGCAACTGTGGCAGGAGCAGTTCTCGCAGCCTATATCGGATTCTTGGGAGGCGGAGACAAAGAATTGGAATTGGTATTTGCAAAGCACTTATTGGCAGCATCTGTAATGGCTGCTCCAGGGGCTATTGTGATTTCTAAAATATTATATCCGCAGACGGAAGAGGTAAATACTGATGTTCGCGTTTCTCAGGAGCGTATTGGTACGAATCTATTAGATGCCATAGCGAACGGTACTACAGAAGGTTTACGATTAGCCGTGAATGTGGGTGGAATGCTTTTGGTTTTCGTAGCTATCATTGCAATGATTAACGGAATCTTAGGATTCGTTGGTGGATTCAACGGAATCGAATACCTCGGATGGACGTTCACATCTTTAGATACCATAATTGCAAACAATACGGTGTATCAAGGATTCTCTTTAGAGTTCATTCTAGGATATATGTTTGCACCTTTGATGTGGCTGATTGGGGTTGCTAGTGAAGATATCGCCTTAATGGGTCAGTTACTCGGAATCAAATTAGCAGCTTCTGAATTTGTAGGTTATATTCAATTGGCCGAATTAAAAACGGTGACTAGTGCTATTCATTTGAATTATAATAAATCGGTAATCATGGCAACCTATATGCTTTGTGGATTTGCAAACTTTGCGTCTATTGGAATTCAAATTGGTGGAATTGGTTCCTTAGCACCAGGACAACGGAAAACACTTTCTGAATTCGGAATGAAAGCCCTAATTGGAGGTACTATCGCTTCCTTAATGTCGGCAACTATTGCAGGAATGATTATTGGGTAAGCAATTTTTATGCTATAGATTTCTAGCGAACGTCTAAATTCTAAAATCCAATTTCTTACTTCGCTTTACTTATCAAAAAAAAGTTGATAACTTCTTTACTTGACTCATTAAGATTCGAGAAAAGTGAGGTTCACTTTTTATATTTTTAACCACACTTAAATTTTATTGAAGATGCAGCAATATCACGATTTGGTTACACATATTCTTGAGCACGGGAACGAAAAAGGAGATCGGACAGGCACTGGTACAAAAAGTGTTTTCGGTTATCAAATGCGATTTGATTTATCAGAGGGATTCCCAATGGTAACCACCAAAAAACTGCATTTAAAATCTATTATTTACGAATTACTTTGGTTCATTAAAGGAGATACAAATATCAAATACCTTCAAGAAAATGGTGTTCGTATCTGGAATGAATGGGCCGATGAAAATGGTGACTTAGGTCCGGTTTATGGACACCAATGGAGAAACTGGAATAGCGAAGAGATTGATCAATTGAAAAATGTAATTGAGCAATTAAAATCGAACCCGAATTCGCGACGCATGTTAGTTTCGGCATGGAATCCATCAGTTTTGCCAGATACTTCGGTATCCTTCTCAGAAAATGTAACGAACGGTAAGGCGGCCTTACCTCCTTGTCATGCTTTTTTTCAGTTTTATGTAGCTGATGGAAAGTTATCATGTCAATTGTATCAGCGAAGTGCAGATGTGTTTTTAGGCGTACCTTTTAACATTGCATCCTATGCCTTATTGACCATGATGGTTGCTCAGGTATGTGGCTATGAGCCCGGAGATTTTGTGCATACTTTTGGAGATGCTCATATTTATAATAATCATGTTGAGCAATTGGAATTGCAATTGTCAAGAGATATTCGTCCGTTACCAGCCATGAAGATGAACCCGAATATTACCAATATTGAGGATTTTACCTTCGAAGATTTTGAATTATTGAACTATAATCCACATCCGCATATTAAAGGTGCTGTAGCGGTGTAATTATGAAATAAAAAAGGCCTCCAGAATGGAGGCCTTTTTCTCTTTTTACTCAAAAAACTTACTAAACGTTTAAAACTGCATTTTCTGCTCCTGCATAGTCGTTCCATGCATAGCTATCTGCTTGTTCGTCGTTCACATAAGTACCATCAATAATGTATCTAAACTCGTATGAGTTGTTCGCTTCTAACTCAACAGTTCCTTTGAAAGTACCGTTCTTTAGTTTCTTTAATGGAGTGGCTTCTGCATTCCATTCATTGAAAGAACCAACTAACTCAACGTTTTTAGCTTCTTCTGCAGCAACAGTAAATGTTACTTTGCATACAGGTTTACTTTTCAAAAATTGTTTTTTAATTGCCATAACTTTTTTTTACAAATACTGGGGTAAATGTATTGAAGCCACAAAAATTAACAAACGATAATCAAACTATTTTAAAAGATTTATGAGTTTGATAAAATCCCTAAATGATTCTCTCTATTTGGTAAAAAACTAAACTCTTTTTTAAGATTATTTGAAAATTTTAGGAACTTTTTTTTATCCAAAAACCTATCATTTTCAAGCGAAAACGTTGTCGTATTGTGTTCCAAAAAGATAAAAACAGGCTCAAAACGTCAAATCTGAAATTCTTTTCAATTATTTTTGCGAGAAATTTAATTTTATGGTGACGATCATTGCTGCAATCGGATTAAATAATGCTTTGGGAAAGGACAATGATTTAATTTGGCATCTTCCTGCCGATTTAAAACGATTTAAGGAAACGACTTCTGGTTTTCCTATTATTATGGGTCGTAAAACCTTCGAATCCATTGGTCGCCCATTACCGAATCGTACGAATATTATTGTGACGCGCAATGCGGATTATCATCAAGAGGGATGTATCGTGAAAAGTAGTTTGAAAGAAGCCGTTGAATCGGTTTCAAATGAAGAAAATGCTTTTATTATCGGTGGTGCACAAATTTACAATCAGGCGATTGAACATGGATTAGCAGATCGTCTGGATATTACGCTATTGCAAGAATCTTTCGAGGCAGATGTTTACTTTCCTGAATTTGATAAAATGGAATGGAAATTAATTTCCAGAGAGGATTTTGAGAAGGACGAAAAAAACCCTCACAACTACAGTTTCCTCCAATTTAAAAAGGTCAGTTAATCCGGTTCGAACGATTCCCGCGAAGATTGATTTTGTACTTCTTCTGAGCGAAAATAAAATAGTTGAACAACATATAATTTACCTCATATCCGTAGTCGATATTTGGAAAATATTCAATAGAGTTCCAGTATAAATTCGGATTGTATTGTTGTGGATTACCAACCCTAAAATTCCAGTTGGCCACCATAATTTGGTTTTGATTTTCTAAATATTTCTGAGAGTAATAGCCTCTTGGTAGTGCTACCGAATTTAAAAAGTAATTGAAGCCCACATCAATAATGATGATTTCATATTCTAAACTATCATTAGAAATCACCACAGCCTCTTCTTTTTCAGTTGATTTTTTTATGGGAGAAGATCCGCAAGACCAAAGGACTGCTCCAAGAACTAAAACGCTAAAGATGTACTTAAGTATTCGCATTTCAAATATTTATCTCGTATAAAATTGCGAAAATAATATCAGATACCGTTGCTTTTTAACGGTTTTAACAGTAAATTTCAATTCTTAATTAAGCCAATAAAACATGAGATTTTCTATTATTTTCTTTCTTTTTTT
>JALQZD010000190.1 GCA_023258495.1 Polaribacter sp. | reverse complement strand
TTTTGTTGTAACCGAGTTCGATCTATGGATGACAAAACGAGGTCGCTAATATCGTATTTTTTATTGGAATAGAGCATAATTAAATCGCTCGATTTTTCGAATACGAAATCATATCGTTTTCGTTTAGCAATACCCTGAATGGCGTTATATACCTGATCCTGAATTGGCTGAACCAATTGTTTGCGAATTAAAAACATATCTCCTCCAGGGCCAAAATACGTCTCTTCTAATCTTCGAAGTGCTTCTTGCTTTAAGCTTATTTCTTCCTCTTTTTCCTCAATGATTTCTTTAGTAAGGATTGCTTTTTCGTTGGCTAAATCAGTCTTTAATACTTCGATATGTCTCGCCTGATCATCTAATTTCTTTCGCCATTTCGCAACTTTAGAATCTAATGTGTTTTGCGCTTCAAGATATTCTGGAACATTCTCTAGAATGTATTCCATATCGATATATGCAATAATTTGATTCCGTTGTGCTGAAAGACTAGTAACACTTAGTAAAAGAACAACCAGTAAAAAAAACTTTTTCATTTTTAATTGAATTTAGAAAAAACCATGCCAAAGAAAACCTACGTCTACAAATTTAGGATTTTCTTAGAATTGTCTTCCAATTATAAAATGCGTTTGCCAACCTGACTTTTCGGTTTCTCCTGGCAAGGGATCGAAACCATGTGCAAAATCAATTCCAAGCAGTCCAAATGCAGGCATAAAAATTCGAATACCCAATCCTGCAGAACGTTTTAATTCAAACGGATTAAACGTCTCAAAATTGTTGTACGAATTACCGGCTTCTAAAAAGCCGAGTGTATAAATTGAGGCCGATGGTGAATCTGTGATTGAATATCGCAATTCCAATTGGAATTTATTATAAATCGATCCACCAGCAATAGGCGATAATGCATTGTTCTGATATCCTCTTAATCCAATTACTTCTCTACCATCTAATTGGAAAACAGCAATTCCGTCACCCCCAACAAAATAACGCTCAAATGGCGATAAACCAACTTCTGAATTGTAATAGCCTAAAAATCCAAACTCAGCATTCGACATTAAAACTAATTTATCTGTAAAAGAAGTATACCATTTTCCTTTTACACTTAGTTTATAATATTCTAACCACTTATAATTTTCGGCAATCTTGTTGTTTTGCTCTTGTGGGGTTGCATTTGCTGGGATTGAGTAATCTTTATCGTTGAATAAGGAATATGGGAATGTTGCTTTGATTCCGAAAGAGAATTCTGACCCATATGTTGGAAAAATTGGTCCAGGCCCAGCAGAGTTTCTACTGATGGTTGCACTGTAGGATAGATTGTTCAAATTACCATTGTTCAAAACATAAGGTCCAACACGGAACGCATAGTTGTTCAAATCGAATAATTGGTAACTAATGTTCTGGGATAACTGGAAGAAGTCATCTGGCCATTTTAAACGTTTACCTAATCCTATAGAAGCTCCAACGATTCCTAAACTTCTGGAACGATCAACGTCGAAATTAAACGGATTGATTTGATATTGATTTGACGAGTAAACAGAAAATGATAAAGACTGAGGTGTTCTTCCACCCAACCACGGTTCTGTGAATGAAAAACTGTACGTACTAAATGTTCTACTTGATTGTAATCGCAAAGAAAGGCGCTGACCATCACCCATAGGTAAAGGTTTGTATGCCTCTTTATTAAAGATATTTCGAATCGAGAAGTTGTTAAACGATAATCCTAATGTTCCAATAAATGATCCACCACCATAACCACCTTGCAATTCAATTTGACTTCCACCTCGTTCTACAACATCGAAGTTGATGTCTGCTGTTTTATTCTGATAATCTGGTTTTACATCCGGAGTCACATTCTGATCAAAAAAACCTAACTGACCAATTTCACGAATCGAACGGATGATGTTTCTTCGGCTGAATAAATCACCTGGTTTTACACGTAGTTCACGGAAAATAACATGGTCATTTGTTTTATCGTTTCCTGAAACTGTTACTTTTCGAATTCTAGCTTTCTCATCCTCGCGAATACGAATTTCCACGGTAATTGAATCATTTACAACTTTGGTTTCTACCGCGTTTACTTGGGAGAATAAGAAACCATTGTCTTGATACATTGTTGTCAAATCAATAGAGGTAGGAGTCCCATCTCCTTTAATACGCTCTTTTAAAACCGCACCATTATAGACGTCACCTTTTTCAATTCTTAGAATATTACTTAACTGTTCGTCTGTAAATTCTTTGTTACCTACGAATAAGATTTCGGCAAAACGATATTGTTTACCTTCTTCTAATTCAATATTTACGTCAATGGTATTATCGTCATTCCAAGAAATCCCTTCGCTTAAAATTCGAGCATCACGGAATCCAACACGACTATATTTTTCAAGTATACTTTCTAAATCTTCTTGATAATCATCTTCAATATATTTTGAACCCTTCCAGAATCGACCAGGAAATTTTCTTTTCGTATTCTTCATAGCACCTCTAAGTTTCTTCGCCGAAAGTGCCTCATTCCCTGTGAAGTTGATATTTTTAATCTTGATTTTCTTTCCTTTATCAATGAATACATTCATGTTGACTGTATTCACGTCTGCAGTATCATTTTTAATATCAAGATTTACTTTGGTTTTTAAGAAACCCTTATCTGTGTATTTTTTAGTGAAATAGTTTTTTGTGGTAACCACAAAGTTGTCGGTTACCATGGTACCCGTGTTTAATTCGGCCTCTTTGATTAATTCTTTTGCTTTGTTTTTCTTAACACCGGCAATTTGAACCTGATTTAATTTTGGTAATTCGCGAACATCAAACTGAAGATACACGGTAGTTCCATCAATTTTTGCTAAGTAAACATCCACACTACTAAACTGTTTACTTTCATATAACTTTTTAATCGCACTGGTTAACTTGTCCCCTGGAAGTTTAATCACCTGTCCGTTTCTTAAACCGGTAAAAACTCGAACCGTTTCTTCACTAAATTTCTGAAGACCTGTAATTGTAATACCGCCTAAAATATAATCCTTTCCTTTTTCAAAAGTGACGTTCGTCTGCTTTTTGATAGAATCAGTTTTTACCTGTGCATTAGTCCCAAACGCAAACAAAAGTGCAAAAAGCACTAGTGTTAATGGTAAAGTTTTAGGATTTAATTTATTTAATAAGTTGTTCACTTGTTTTTCCAAATCTTCGTTCTCTATTCTGATAGTTGATGATGGCATCATAAAAATGTTCCTCTCTAAAATCTGGCCATAAAACGTCTGTAAAATACAATTCTGCGTAGGCCATCTGCCACATTAAAAAATTACTTATTCTCTGTTCGCCACTTGTTCTTATCATTAAATCAACTTCGGGCAAATTAAATGTATATAAATGATTATTTATAGTTTTTTCGTCAATTTCTTCTAAGCTTAGTTCTTTATTAACAACTTTTTTAGATATGTTTTTAATAGCATTAACAATCTCTTGTCTAGAACCATAACTTAATGCTAAAGTAAGTGTGATATTGCTATTTTTCTTCGTAACATCAATTACTTCAGCCAATGCTTTTTGAGCATTTTTGGGTAAATTTTCAATGGCCCCAATGGAGTTTACTTTCACACCGTTCTCCATAAACTCAGGAAGTTCTTTTTTAAGAGAATTGATCAATAAATTCATCAAGGCATCGATTTCCATTTTTGGACGATTCCAGTTTTCCGTAGAAAAAGCATAAAGAGTAATGGCTTGTACTTTGATTTTTGTTGCTGCCTGAATGGACTCTCTAACAGCAGTTAGGGCGTTTCTATGGCCAAAAACACGATTCATTCCTTGACGTTTGGCCCAACGACCGTTACCATCCATGATGATAGCCACGTGTTTGGGAACTCTATTTTGGTCAATGAGTAGTTTTTTATCCATTCGCATTAAAATCCATTCGTGTAACAGGGTGGCCTTCCAAAAGTATAAATAAAAGAAACACCTGTAAACATATACCAATCATTTCCAGTTCCCCCAAAATTCAAATTTTGGATATTCGTTGTGGTATAATCTAAATCATCTTCAGATGTGTATCTCATTTTCGTTTCCAAAGCAAACGCTAAATTTTGATACAATTTGGATTTAAATCCAATCCCAACCGGAACGGTAAATGATGTTTTGTTCTGATATTGATACTGAAAAGGAACAGGCTCTGTGACAGCGGTTTGATAGCTGAAAGCAGCCAATTCCACAAGAATATATGGGGTCCAGGTTTTACCTTGCTCAGCAATATTATATTCGTAAAAGTTATATTCTAACCCCAAAGCTAATTCGTTGATTGTATTCTTAAAATTTAATCCTCGATTTACGCGAAAATCAGTGTCTGCTACTAAATCATTTCCCTGAATTGGTAAATAACTGTAGGTGCCTCTAAAAGCTATTCTCGGATTGTAATTGTATTTGAAAAATACGGCTCCTGCCAAACTGTTTGGATAAACATAATTTGTTCTCCCAATATCACCCACATAATTAGAGCCTCCAAGAAATACACCAATTTCATAAACCTGAGCATTTAAATTGATGCCAAAGGCTATGAAAAAAAATAAAAAAATACTCTTTTTCATCCTTAAAAATAGCGTGCAAATATAGGTAAATCAATTTGCTTTATAAAGTTAATAATCTGTCTTTTTTGATTAACTAGTATTTTGCTAGTTTATTGTACTTCAATTGCTAAAGATTATTTCCATTTCTGGTATCCTCACCCCATAAAAGTTTGGATCGAAGCGTTTTTAAGAAGGACTGGCTGTGGGGTGTAATTGTAGAAATACAAAAACCTGCTTTTTGTATGGATACCTTGGTCTTTTCTGGTACCGAAATGATTCTAGAATCTAGAGAAATTAAAAATTCTTTTTCTCTGGAATCGACCAATAAATCAATCTTTGTATCGTCTGAAATTACCATAGGTCTGGCATTCAGGTTATGAGGTGCAATGGGAGTAATGACCAAGTTTTTGGAATCTGGAGAAATGACAGGGCCGTTGCAACTTAAGGAGTATCCTGTAGAGCCTGTTGGAGTCGCGATGATCAATCCGTCAGACCAGTAGTTTGTGAGGTATTCACCGTCCAAACTGGTTTTAACACCAATCATTGAGGTGGTGTTTTTTCGGGCAATTGTCATTTCATTTAAAGCAAAATTCAATTCCTCAAACCCCTGTATACTGGGTTGTAAACTCACTTCTAAAAGCGTACGCTCCTGAACTGAGAATTTTTTCTCGATAATCAATTCGACATTCTCTCGGATGCTATTTTTATTGATGGTCGCTAAAAATCCTAATCGCCCAGTATTGATTCCTAATATTGGAATATTTAAATCTCGAATATAAGTGACCGCTCTTAAAATGGTACCATCACCACCAATGGTGAACATCAGGTCAAAAGACGAATTTAAGTCATCGAATGAGTCATAAGTTTTGAAAGAAGCGTCGATGACATTTTCTTCTGTAAGCAGCCTGTAAAATCCGGATTCAATATGTATTTCAACATGATGCTCAGAAAGTACATCCAATAGGTTATTGATTTCTTTCGCTGCAGAAACCGAATACGATTGTCCAAAAACTGCTACTTTATTCATGATTATAACTCTAGATATTTTTTGAGATAATCAGACCTACTTTTTAAATCCTGTAAATATTCGTCATTATCAATGGCTGACAGAATGCTGTAATTGTATCGTCGGAATGTATGCATTACCTCATTTACATCCATTGCTTTGATATTGAGAGAAATTTCTATGTATTCGTTTTCTCTGTTAGACAAAAAGCTTCCTAATAGTTGAGCCCCATTCGATTCAACAATTTGAGCTACTTCGCTCATGGAAAAATCGCGTTCCAGCTTCTTTACAATTAAAGAGGTGCTTTCATCAGTAAAGAAAGGACTCGAAGTAAAGACATCAAGTACATCACATAAATCATAGTATCCTAAATAGTTATTATTGTCATCTACAACAGGAACAATATTGGTGTTGTTGGTAGAAAAAATCAATAATAATTCAAGTAAAGTATCCTTCTGAGTTGCATAATACAAATGAAGAAAATGATAATAATTCAGAAGTTCTTCTTCGCTTTTATCGGAGGTGTGAACATCATCTTCGGCAAAAGAACCCAAGAGTTTACCATTATCTACAACCGGATAATGGGTAAAAGGAAACTGATCAAATAGTTGTTTTGCTTCTTCGATCGAATTATTGAGATGTAATGGTTTAATCTCATTTAATATATATTCACCAATGTTCATGTGTTACGAATATAGGATAAAATGCTCGAATGATTTACCTTTGCAAACCAAATGAATTTGAATGACAAAGTTAAGCGTAAATATTAACAAAATAGCAACATTGCGCAATTCTCGAGGTGGAGATGTGCCTAATGTTGTCAAGGCTGCAATCGATATCCAGGATTTTGGTGGACAAGGAATTACTGTACACCCGAGACCTGATGAACGACACATTAGATATCAGGATGTTTATGACTTGAAACCAGTAGTACGAACAGAATTCAATATTGAAGGGAAGCCTATTCCAAAATTTATGGATGTAGTCCTATCGGTAAAACCTACCCAAGTAACCTTAGTGCCAGATGCCGAAAATGCATTAACCTCAAATGCTGGCTGGGATACGTTAACTCATCAAGATTATTTAAAAGAGGTAATTGCCGAATTTAAAAATGCGGGAATCCGCACTTCAATTTTTATTGACACGGATGTCAATCTCATTGAAGCAGCTGCGAAAACAGGAACAGATCGTATTGAACTGTATACAGAGCATTTTGCATCTGAATTTGAAAAAGGGAATAAAGCTGTTGTTGAGTCCTATGCTAAGGCAGCAGAAGTTGCCAATGCATGTGGAATGGGAATAAATGCAGGTCATGATTTAAATTTGGATAATATCTCCTTCTTTAAACAACATGTTCCCTTTTTAGATGAAGTATCCATCGGACATGCACTTATTTCTGAAAGTTTATACATGGGGCTTCAGAATGTGGTTAATATGTATTTACATCGCTTAGCCTAATTTTTCAATTAAACCATCACGAATTCATGGCCCAAGAAATATTGCATTCTCGAATTTTAGGAGAAGGAAAACCATTTTTGATCCTTCATGGTTATTTTGGAATGAGTGACAATTGGAAGACGCTTGGAAATCGTTTTGCTGAACATTTTCAAGTTCATCTCATTGATCTTCGAAATCATGGAAGAAGTTTTCATGCTCGGGAGTTCAATTATGATCTTATGGTCGATGATGTGCAGCAATACATTGAATATCATCAATTAGAAGATTGTATTTTACTCGGGCATTCAATGGGTGGAAAAACAGCGATGTCCTTTGCTGTGGAGTACCCAGAGCTTATTGATAAATTAATTATTGCTGATATTTCTCCGAGAGCGTACAAGCCGCATCACAATGAAATTTTAGCAGGATTGAATTCAGTTGACTTTTCCATTCAGAATTCAAGAAAATTGGTCGACGAGCAATTGGCTAAATACATTCCGATTATGGGTGTTCGTCAATTTTTAATGAAAAATGTGTATTGGAGAGAAAAGGGAGTTTTAGATTTTAGGTTTAATCTTCCGTCACTTGCAGAAAACAATCCAGAGGTGGGAAGAGCACTTCCTTCACATACTATTTTTGAAGGCCAAACCCTTTTTATGGCCGGAGGGAATTCTGGCTATATTACCCAAATCGACCTTCCATTAATTGCAAATCACTTTCCAAATTCGCAGGTTATAACAATGCCAGATACTGGCCATTGGCTTCATGCAGAACAGCCTCAGGCGTTTTATTTACATGTTATAAAATTTGTAGAAGATTCCCAGTAATCGGATGGATTTATTAGGTACATATGCCTATGATTTCTTTTTAGTAATTTTAGCATCATATTAGAATTGAAATGGATATAAAAAATGCGCAATTACAGGTAGACGAATGGATTAAAAACCACGGAGTACGCTATTTTAACGAACTCACTAATATGGCTCAGTTGACCGAAGAGGTAGGGGAGGTGGCTCGAATTATTGCGAGGCGATATGGAGAGCAAAGTGAGAAGGAATCGGATAAAAATAAAGACCTTGGTGAGGAATTAGCCGACGTGCTTTTTGTTGTGCTTTGTTTGGCTAACCAGACAGGGGTGGATTTACAGGCTTCATTCGATAAAAAGTTAGACTTCAAGACCAAACGCGATCACGAGAGACATCATAACAATCAAAAATTGAAATGATGCGTTTTTTTCAGAAAATACAGAAACCTGAATTTTGGAATGGTTTCTTGAAAATAACCATTCCGTTTTTCCTTTTACTCATTGTCATTTCTCTTTTTATGAATAGTTGGCGAGATATATTTGCTGGTGATTTTGCAGCCGTGAATGACTACAATTTTGCCGATGGAAAATGGGAGCGTTTCTGGGGAATAAAAATTGTGATTACCATCCTCTACGGATTGTACATGGCGAATAAAAATATCAAATAAAAAAGCGACCCTTTGGTCGCTTTTATGTTTGGATAAAATATAAATTATATCAACTTATCTCTGGCTTCTTTATTAGTCTAATTTTATAAAGTCTATTGAACTTTCTTTCACTTTTTGATTCAATATTTTAACGTCCTTGTCAAAAATGGAATATAATTTTGCCAACTCTATATCTATTGTTTTGGTGATTTCATTTTTGAAATCAATAGCTTGCTGGGTTGGACCAAAGTTACCAATTCTAGTTAATGAGTTAAGGTGTGCCAACTTGTTGTTTAATCGGATTGGGAAATTCAACGGATCCTGATTTGATTTGCTCTTTGTTTGATATAATGTCTCTTCGATAACCGTCATTTTTTTTACTAAATCATCAGCGTAATCAATAATTGATTTATGCTTTTCTTTATCAGAAATTGACGTCTTCAAGGTGTTCACTTGAGTCCTTACTTTCTTTACATTTTTCAATGCTTTATGAATTTCCGTAACCTTAGTATTGATGTCATTTATGAAATCAAACTGAGCTTTCGTTTCACTAAGGCTAGCCTCAGTATTTGGCGCCTTTATGATGTTGAATTTCTTACTCATCAAGGCATCATTCACCTTTAATTCAACTGAGTATTCACCAGGTAATGCCATTGGTCCGCTTAAAGAAGCCCACCATAAAATCATTCCTTGCACTCGCTCTGCACCATCATACATCATGTCCCAGTAGAATACATTTGCTCCTTCTTTTGCACCTAACTTCGCCTCTTTTGCCTCTCTGTTAGGTTTTGTTGAGAAGCGTTTAATGGTATTTCCAGTCGCATCTTTAAAAGTCAAACTCACCTTATCCTTTTTGGTTAATTTATCAATGTAGAAATGTACCGCTACACCTCCAGGGTGGTTGGTTCCTGCTGTTCTGGATGTTCTATTTCGTCCTCCGCCAAATCGATAGGCATCCTTAGGTTCGAAAAGAATTACATCTTTCTTTGCTGTCGGATTTGCCAATTGATGGAGCGGGGTTAAATCATCAATAATCCAAAGTGATCTACCCTGCGTTGCAACAATTAAATTATCATCTTTAATCGCTAGATCAGTGATAGGCACAATTGGTAAATTTTGTTGGAATGATTTCCAGTTTTTCCCGTCGTCAAAAGAAATATACATTCCTCTTTCAGTACCGGCGTATAACAATCCTTTGCGTTTAGGATCTGCTCTTAATGCTCTGGTAAAATCTTCAGATTCTATTCCATTGGTGATTAGTTTCCATGACTTACCATAATTTGTTGTTTTGTAGATATATGGCGTGTAGTCTCCTGTTTTGTATTTGGTTCCAACAATGTAAGCCCCACCTTTGGTAAATGGATCAACTTCGATGCAGTTAATCATCATCCATTCTGGCATATTTTTCGGCGTTACATTCTTCCAGTCTTTTCCATCATTTGTGCTGATATGCACTAGACCATCATCAGATCCAGTCCATAAAAGTCCTTTTTCAAAGGCAGATTCTGTAGCCGCGAAAATTGTACCATAGTACTCCACCCCGGTATTGTCTTTTGTAATTGGACCACCAGAAGGGCCTAATGTTTTCGGATCGTTTCTCGTTAAATCAGGGCTGATAATCTTCCACGACTGACCTTCATTTTCTGTGATATGCAAATGGTTAGATGCTGCATATAATCTTTTCTTATTGTTAGGTGAAAAGAAGATGGGGAAGTTCCATTGGAAACGGTATTTGAAATCTTCGGCACCGTGTCCCATAGGATCATCTGGCCAAACGTTAATCGCTCTTCGTTCTCCTGTTTTATGATTGACACGCGTTAATAACCCACCGTAACTACCACCATAAACAATATCACTATTTAGTGGATCTGCAGCTAAATGTGCACTTTCACCACCTGCGGATGATTCCCAATCCGATTCGGTAATAAATCGTCCATTCGTTCTATGCGAAATGCGAACCGTTGAGTTGTCTTGCTGTGCAGCAAGAATTCGATATGGAAAATGATTGTCTGTTGTAACTCTGTAGAATTGCGAAGTTGGCTGATTCATATAAGTACTCCAGTTTTCTCCAGCATCAAAAGAGACCTGGGCACCACCATCATCCCCGATAATCATTCGCTGATTATCGTTCGGAGCAATCCATAAATCATGATGATCACCGTGAGGAGCATTATAGGTTTTGTAGGTTTTTCCGCCATCCGTAGATTTATGGTAACGAACGTTTAACACATAAACAATATCAGCATCTTGAGTATCTGCATAGATGCGAGTATAGTACCATGCTCTTTGCCTTAATTTGCGTTCATTATTTATGAGTCTCCAAGTTTTTCCACCATCGATTGATTTGAAAACACCACCTTTTTTGTTCTCAATTAAGGCGTAAACGATATCAGAATTTACAGGAGAAACTGATACTCCCGAAATTCCCCAAATGCCTGATGGTAGTCCAGGGTTTTTTGAAATATTGGTCCAGGTTTCACCTTCATCCGTACTTTTCCAAAGTGCAGATCCTTCTCCTCCAGACGATAAACTATAGGGTGTTCTTCGAACGTTCCATGTTGTCGCATATAAAACACGAGGATTATTCGGATCGATCAGTAAATCAACTATTCCAGCATTTTCATTTGCGAATAAAACTTTTCTCCATGATTTTCCACCATCAGTTGATTTATAAACACCGCGGTCTTGAGTTGGTTTGTACAAATCACCCATAACACCAGCGTACACAACATCTGAGTTTTTAGGATGAACACGAACTCTTGGAATATGTCTTGCGTTTTTTAATCCGATGTGTTGCCATGTTTTACCGGCATCTACACTTTTCCACATTCCGTCTCCCGAAGAAACGTTTCCACGAACGGTTTTTTCACCCATTCCTACATAAATCACATTATTGTCCGATTCAGAAACAGCAACAGCTCCAACAGAACCGCCAAAGTATCCGTCAGAAATATTTTGCCAGGTGTTACCGGCATCGGTAGTTTTCCAAACACCTCCACCCGTGCTTCCGAAGTAGAATAAGTTTGCCTTGCCAGCAACACCAGTTACTGCGGCACTTCTTCCACCTCTAAAAGGACCGATATTACGGTATTTTATTTCTTTAAAATAAGGGTTCGAAAATTTGCTAGATTGTTTTTGAGCATTACCTTTGGTGACCAAAAGGCACGTCATTCCTAGAAATAGTAATACGAATTTTTTCATCGAAAAATATAGTTTGATTAAGAAACTAAAAATAAGCATTTTAAACGATACAAAGTTTCATGGATATCATTTTAAACGCATTTGAAATTGGGAAAATAAATTCTGAGATTCAAATTTCGGGTTCTAAAAGTGAATCCAATCGCTTATTAATCTTACAGAAATTATTTTCCAATTTGGAGATTGAGAACCTATCTGATTCTGATGATTCAGAGCACATGCAAGAAGCTTTAGCATCGGTTAAAAATCGTGTAGATATCGGGCATGCAGGTACGGCCATGCGTTTTTTAACTTCTTATTTTGCTATTCAAGAAAATCGAGAAGTAATTCTTACGGGATCAGAACGAATGCAAAACAGACCGATTCGGATATTAGTTGAAGCGCTGAGAAGCCTGGGTGCATCTATCGATTATATGAATAAAGAAGGGTATCCTCCGCTTCAAATTAAGGGGGTCCCATTAAAGACAAATCAGGTTGCTATTCAGGGTGATGTGAGTAGT
This sequence comes from Polaribacter sp., assembly GCA_023258495.1. GTDB lineage: Bacteria > Bacteroidota > Bacteroidia > Flavobacteriales > Flavobacteriaceae > Polaribacter. The sequence goes on along the minus strand of JALQZD010000190.1, from coordinate 18,981 downwards.
CAATATATTTCTTCATTGCTATTGATTGGCGCATCGCTGCCTCAAGGATTGGAAATTGAATTATTAGGAGAGGTAACCTCCATCCCATATATTAAAATGACTTTGGCTTTACTGAATCAGGTCGGAATACAAACTAACTTTGAAGACAACCGAATTGTAGTCTTACCACTTTCTGAACAAAAGGAAAAAGTAATCGTTGTGGAGTCCGATTGGTCATCTGCGAGTTACTATTATTCGATCATCGCCTTGGCTGAGGTCGGTTCAGAGATTCAATTGAGTGCCTATAAAAAGGAAAGTCTGCAGGGAGATTCTTGTCTTGCTGAGATATATGAGCATTTTGGAGTACTTACGAATTTTAAAAAAAATAGTATCATTCTGCAGAAAGTAGAACAGCATTCCAATGAATCTTTGGATTTAGATTTAAGAAATGCTCCCGATATTGCACAAACGATTGCTGTGACCTGTTTTGCGCTTGGTGTACCCTGTCGTCTAACAGGATTACACACCTTAAAAATAAAAGAGACCGATCGATTGGTGGCGTTGGAAAAGGAGCTTACTAAATTTGGAGCGAGCATCAGTATTACGGATACATCATTGCACTTAGGAACGTCGACAGACTTCAATGCTGGAGTTACTATCGAAACCTATAATGATCACCGAATGGCTATGGCATTTGCTCCAATGGCAATTAAGGTTCCATTGTCTATTAAAGATGCCAATGTGGTAACAAAATCCTATAAAAGTTTCTGGAGAGATTTGAAATCTTTGGGCTTTACAATCAGTGAGTTGTAAAATTAATTGTCAATATCCTTGACAACCCCTATTCCCAAATTGTATCTTTGCCACTTTTAGAAAATCACCTATATGAAATTATCACATTTTGACTTCGATTTACCAGCCGAATTGCTGGCAGAATATCCTGCAGAACATAGAGACGAATCTCGCTTAATGGTTTTGAATAGAGAGACACAAACAATTGAGCACCGAATGTTCAAGGATATCATTGATTATTTTGATGAAGGTGATGTTTTAATGTTAAATAATACCAAGGTATTTCCGGCACGTATGTTCGGAAATAAAGAAAAAACAGGTGCTAGAATAGAAGTTTTCTTATTGAGAGAATTAAATGCAGAAAACAGACTTTGGGATGTTTTGGTAGATCCTGCGCGTAAAATCAGAATTGGAAATAAATTATTTTTTGGTGAAGATGAAAGTTTAGTAGCAGAGGTTATCGATAATACAACATCGCGTGGGCGTACCCTTCGTTTTTTATTTGATGGTAGTTATGAAGAATTTCGAGCAAAGTTGATCGAATTGGGTCAAACACCATTACCAAAATATATCCAAAGACCGGTAGAACCAGAAGATGAAGAGCGTTACCAAACGATTTATGCAAAACACGAAGGAGCGGTGGCAGCTCCTACTGCGGGATTACACTTTTCGAAGCATTTAATGAAACGCCTGGAAATTAAAGGGGTAGATTTTGCGGAGTTAACCTTACATGTAGGATTGGGTACCTTCAATTCTGTAGAAGTCGAGGATTTATCGAAGCACAAAATGGATTCTGAACAAATCATTATTCCAGCAGCTACTGCAGAACGCGTTAACAATGCGAAAGCAAAGAAGAAACGTATTTGTGCCGTAGGAACAACTGTTATGCGAACTGTAGAATCTTCAGTTTCTGCGAGTAAATCCTTAAACCCATACGAAGGATGGACCAACAAATTTATTTTTCCGCCTTATGAATTTAGCATTCCGAATGCGATGATTACTAATCTGCATACACCTAAGTCAACCTTAATGATGATGGCAGCAGCTTTTGCAGGATATGACTTTTTAATGAAGGCGTATAAGGAAGCCGTAAAAGAAAAATATCGTTTCTACAGTTATGGAGATGCGATGTTAATCATCTAATAAAGAACAAATTAATAGATATCACTGGTGCTTTCGGGTACCAGTTTTTTTATATCTATTTTTGTAGTGCATATCAGGATATGAAACCATTAAAAAAAGACATTCGAGCTTTAACCAAAGAGCAGCTTCGGGAATTCTTCGTGAAAAATGGTGATCGTGCATTTCGTGGTAATCAGGTATATGAGTGGTTATGGAGCAAGTCACTACACTCTTTTGAAGACATGACCAATCTTTCTAAAGAAACTAGAGAAATGTTGGATACCAATTTTGTCATCAATCACATTGAGGTAGATAGCATGCAAAAGAGTAATGACGGGACCATTAAAAATGGAATCAAATTGCACGACGGATTGGTTGTTGAATCTGTATTGATTCCGACGGATAAAAGAACGACAGCCTGTGTTTCAAGTCAGGTGGGATGCAGTTTAAATTGTAAATTTTGTGCCACAGCGCGTTTGAAACGAATGCGAAATTTGAATCCGGATGAAATCTACGATCAAGTAGTGGCAATCGACCATCAGAGTAGACTATACCATCAGCGTAAGTTGACCAATATTGTATTTATGGGAATGGGAGAACCATTGATGAATTACAATAATGTCTTGAAGGCTATCGATAAAATCACTTCGGATGAGGGGCTTGGAATGTCTGCAAAACGAATTACACTTTCTACCTCTGGAATTCCGAAAATGATAAAAAAAATGGCTGATGATGAAGTGAAGTTTAATTTGGCAGTTTCATTACACTCTGCCATTGATGAGGTTCGAACTTCAATCATGCCATTTAATGAAACCTTTCCATTAGATGAACTGCGTGAATCTTTGGAGTATTGGTATGCGAAAACAAGACGCAAAGTGACTTATGAGTATGTGGTTTGGAAAGGGATTAATGATACGAAGGAAGCTATTCAAGCATTAGTGAAATTCTGTAAATACATTCCCTGTAAAGTGAATTTAATCGAATACAATAGCATTGATGATCCGCAATTTCAACAGGCAAATGATGATGCTTTGAACAATTATATTTCCAATTTGGAAATGAATGATATTACCGTTAATGTGCGAAGAAGTCGTGGTAAAGATATCGACGCGGCTTGTGGACAGTTGGCCAATAAATCCTAATCTAATCTATAGAAATTTAACATCATTCAAACGCTTGTAGGTAAATCTGCATGAATAAGTCAGAAAACTCCTACTCAAGGCCTAAGGAATCTATAGAAAGTTTTAACATTTTTAAATTAAAATTAACGAATTACACCCTCCTTATATTTTGTAAATTTGCGTCGACTTAATGAAGCCGATTCAGAAAATAAAACAACCCATTCTAAAAGAAATGGAACTCTTTGAGGAAAAGTTCAAAGAATCCATGGTTTCTCAAGCCCCACTTCTAAATCGAATTACCTATTACATCGTTCGAAGAAAAGGAAAACAAATGCGACCTATGTTCGTATTTTTGGTTGCCAAAATGGTATCTGATGGGAAGTTTGATGAACGTACCTATCGCGGAGCAGCTATTGTTGAGCTTATTCATACCGCAACCTTGGTTCATGATGATATCGTCGATGATAGTAATCAACGAAGAGGTTTCTTTTCTATTAATGCGCTCTGGAAAAATAAAATTGCCGTTTTAGTTGGAGATTATTTATTGTCAAAAGGACTTTTGCTTTCTATCGATAATGATGATTTTGACCTATTAAAACTCATTTCGATTGCTGTTCGAGAAATGAGTGAAGGGGAGTTATTGCAAATTGAAAAGGCCAGGAAATTAGATATTACCGAAGAGGTTTATTTTGAAATTATCCGAAAGAAGACAGCTACTTTGATTGCGGCCTGCTGTGGTATTGGTGCCGCATCTGTTGGAAGTAATGAAGAAACGATTCAAAAAATGCGTCAGTTTGGTGAGTACATAGGAATTGCATTCCAGATTAAAGATGATTTGTTCGATTACACTGACGATAAAATTGGAAAACCAACAGGAATTGATATCAAGGAAAAGAAAATGACCTTACCACTTATTTATACCTTGAATAACTGCTCAAAGAAAGAAAAAAACTGGATTATCAACTCTGTTAAAAAGTATAATAAAGACAAAAAAAGAGTTAAAGAGATTATTGCTTTTGTTAAGGCAAATGGGGGAATCGAATATACCCATCAAAAGATGCATGAGTATAAAAATAAGGCTATTCAAATCTTAAATGAATTTCCAGATTCTACATACAAAAGTGGATTGCTAACGATGATTGATTACGTCGTCGACCGGAAAATATAATTACATTATTCCTTTTAATTCCTCAATCATTTTTCTCGAATTGGACAATCTCGGAATCTTATTTTGTCCACCTAATTTTTTCTTCATTTTGAGCCAATCATAGAACAAATTCTCGCGGGCATCGTGAACTACTGGCATTTTTAAGGTCATGTTTGAATAGCGTTTTGCCTCATAATCCGAATTGATTGCCTTTAATGCATTATCAAGTAACTCAGTAAAATATTGCAGGTTTTCTGGTTTCTGAGTGAATTCAATAATCCATTCGTGACCTCCATTCATATTTCCATTCATGAAAATGGGGCCTACGGTATAATCCTTAACGGATGCATTGGTTTTTTTACAGGCTTTTCGAAGCGCATCTTCGGTATTTTCAATGATTAATTCTTCGCCAAACACATTGATATGATGCTTTGTTCGTCCGGTAATTTTAATGCGGTAGGGACTCAAACAAGTGAACTTTACAGTATCACCAATCAAGTATCTCCAGAGACCACCATTCGTTGTGATCACTAAGGCATAATTGACTCCTAGTTTTACTTCACTTAACGGAATAGCAGCAGAATCCTCTCCATTAAATTGGCTCATTGGGATGAATTCATAAAAGATTCCATAATCCAGCATTAGTAGAAGCTCATTAGAATTATTCCGATCTTGAATTCCGAAAAATCCTTCCGATGCATTATAGGTTTCATAATACTTAAACCCTTTCTTGGGAAGTAATTGTTTGTACTGTTCACGATAGGGTTGGAAGTTCACACCTCCGTGAAAATACACCTCTAAATTAGGCCAAACTTCTAATAAATTATTCTTTCCTGTTCGCTCCAAAACACGATTCAATAAAACCAGCATCCAACTTGGAACTCCTGCCAAACTGGTAATATTTTCTTCAACCGTTTCATCAAGAATGGCTTCCATTTTGGTTTCCCATTCACTCATCAAAGCGGTTTCCATACGTGGAGCAGAAGAGAAATCAGCCCAAAAAGGCATATTCTCAATGATAATAGCAGATAAATCTCCGAAGTAGGATCCGTTATCCTGGTAGACATCAGAACTACCTCCTAAACGAAGTCCTTTTCCAGTAAATAAATTGGCATTCTCGTTGTTATTGATGTACAAACACAACATGTCTTTTCCAGCCTTAAAATGACAATATTCTAACGATTCATCGCTTACAGGAATGAATTTACTTTTCGCATTTGTGGTACCACTCGATTTGGCAAACCAAGTGATTGGTGTTGGCCAAAAAATATTTTGTTCTCCTTTACGACTTCGTTCAATTAGAGGTTCAAAACTTTCATATTGCTGAATCGGAACATTTCTTGCAAAATCTTCGTAAGATTCCATGTCACGAAATCCATATTGCCTTCCGAATTCTGTGCGTTTTGCGGTTTGTAACAATTTGAATAAAACTTCATGCTGAACATCAATAGGATATTTTAGGAATAGCTCTATCTGATGAATCCGTTTTTTCAGAAACCAAGAGAGAATTGAATTAACGAACTGAAATGGCATGAAAATCTAGTTTTTCGTAAGTTTGTATGGAGATAAAAATAGTAAATTTTAGAGGATGGAATACAAAGGAGTTTTAAAAAAAATGATGACAGAATTGGGTGATGAAGTCCGCTATTATTTGCAAATGGAAAATGATTTTTTGATGATGAATCAACTGCTAAATTCATCATTAACTATCAATTTTGAAGGCTATCAATGTTTGAATTGCGGTCTCAACAAACGTATTTTTCGTCAGGGATTTTGCAATAGCTGTTTTTACGAAACTCCGCTCGCCGGCGATTGGATTATGCATCCTGAATTGAGTAAGGCACATTTAGGACAAGAAGATCGCGACTTGGCTTATGAACAGAAAGTACAATTACAACCTCATATTGTCTATTTAGCCAATTCAAGTAACGTCAAAGTCGGAGTAACCCGTAAACAACAAGTGCCAACACGTTGGATAGATCAAGGGGCTCATGAGGCTATTGAAATTGTGGAAGTACCCAATCGATATTTAGCTGGAATAACAGAAGTTGCCTTAAAAGAACATGTGGCAGATAAAACGAACTGGCGCACCATGCTAAAAAATGAAATCAAAGATGAAAATCTCACAGAATGGCGCGATCATCTGAAGCAATATATTCCTGATGAAGCCATAGAATATTTTATTGAAAGTAATTCAGAAACCAATATCAATTTTCCGGTACTTTCGTATCCGACCAAGCCCAAAAGTTTAAACCTTGAAAAGACCCCTAGCTATACCGGGAAACTGGTCGGAATTAAAGGACAGTATTTAATTTTTGAAGACGATACCGTATTCAACGTTCGATCTAATGAAGGTCAGGTCATATCAATCCAATTAAACTAAGATGAAAAATAATCTATTAAAAGTCGCGCTTGGACAGATTGCACCGGTTTGGCTAAATAAGATACAAACCATTGAGAAAATAGAAAAATCGATAAAAGAGGCGGCATCAGAAGGCGCAGAACTGATTGTTTTTGGTGAAGGTTTATTACCAGGATATCCGTTTTGGGTCGCCTTAACGAATGGGGCAGAGTGGGATTCGAATGTACAAAAGGAATTGCATGCTCATTACCTTAGAAATTCAATTGCGATTGAAAAAGGAGAGTTAAACTCTATTTGCGATTTGGCAAAAGAACACCGAATTGCAATCTACCTTGGAATCATCGAAAGACCATTGGATAGAGGAGGTCATAGTGTGTATGCGAGTTTGGTGTATATCAATCAGGGCGGTGAAATCAAATCGATTCATAGAAAACTGCGGCCTACCTATGATGAACGATTGACTTGGGCTCCCGGTGACGGAAACGGATTGCAAGTTCATCCGTTGAAAGAGTTTACCATAGGCGGATTGAATTGCTGGGAAAACTGGATGCCATTGCCACGTGCTGCACTCTACGGACAAGGAGAAAATCTTCATGTTGCGGTATGGCCGGGAAGCGATCACAATACCAAAGATATTACACGATTTATTGCTCGAGAATCGCGCTCTTTTGTGATTTCCGTATCGAGTATGATGGCGAAAACTGATTTTCCTGCAGATACGCCTCATTTGAATAAAATCTTGGAAACATCACCCGAAATATTAGCCAACGGTGGTTCATGTATTGCAGGTCCGAATGGAGAATGGATTGTCGAGCCTGTTACAAATAAGGAAGGATTAATTTTCGAAACTTTAGATTTTAATCGTGTTTTCGAGGAGCGCCAAAACTTCGATCCTGCAGGACATTATTCACGTCCAGATGTGACGCACCTTCAAGTGAATCGCGAAAGACAAAGCACGGTTTCTTATTTTGATAACGAATGATTTTTGAACAAAAGGAAATACAATTACCTTCTTTCGAAAGAGGATTTCACTTAATTACCGATTACATTGTTAACAGTTTCCCTGAAATCAAATCGATTGAAAAAGGGTTTTTGAAAGTATTTATCAAACATACTTCTGCAAGTTTAACCATAAATGAAAATGCAGATCCTACGGTTCGAACCGATTTTGAAAGTCATTTTAATGTGATGGTTCCAGAAAATCAATCCTATTACATCCATACCTATGAAGGAAGCGACGATATGCCTGCTCATATCAAAAGTTCATTACTTGGAAGTTCTGTGGAAATTCCAATTACAAATGGCAGATTAAACCTAGGAGCCTGGCAAGGGATTTATTTATGTGAACACCGAAATCATGGAGGTCGAAGAAGCGTAGTTCTATCAGCCTTCGGAGTATAGTTTAGAATCCAATACCGCTTTTAAGACGCGTTCAACACCCAAATTATCGTTACTTTCTGTTTCATACTGAGCAATTTCTTTGATTTTTGGATGTGCATTTTTTACCGCGAATCCTACGGATGCATGTTCAAATAATTCCAAGTCATTCAAATAATCACCGATGACTATGGTTTCATTTTTTGAGATATTCAATTCCTTTTGCAGGAATTGTAAAGCATTTCCTTTGTTGGATTGATTGTCGGAAATATCTAACCAATGCTGTCCAGATACTTTGAGTAGTGCTTCTTTTTCAAGTTCCTTAACAAATGGAAAAATATATGCTTCTGATGAGGTCCCGTGGTAGGATGCTATTTTATAAATACCAACTTTAGATACTACCTCGTCTAAAGAATCAACGATATGGTAATTGTTGTAATATTCTTTAAAAAGCTGAACAAAGGATTCATTCGTGGTTTCGATGTAAGCACCGTTTTCTGTGCATAAAACAATATAAGTATCTTCAATTTTTCGAAGGATTTCGATAGCAGATATTGCAACGCTGACATCAATGGTATTCTGTAATAGTTTCTGATTTTGATGTTGAACATTGGATCCATTTTCGGCAATAACGTAAATGTCGTTTTGAATGGATGATAGTTTATTGATAATACTATCGTATTGTCGTCCACTTGCAGCACAAAAAAGAATGTCTCTTTGTTTTAGTTTTTCATGGAGTTCAAAGAAAATTGGATGTACCTCACCTTTAGAATTCAATAAGGTACCATCCATATCGGATACGATAAATTTGATATTTGAAAACATAAATTATCTTCGAGTTGAGTCTCGAATAACCAAATCGGTTTTGATAACCTCTGTTACCTTTTCTTTGTCTTTGTTCTTCAATTTTTCTATTAAAATTGAAGCGGCTTTTTCACCCATGATTTCTCCATGTTGACTGATCGTTGTCATTTTTGGGGAAGAATGGCGTGCTAAAATTCCGTTTGAAAAAGCAATCACAGCAATATCTTTAGGAATCTCATAACCGTTTTTCAATGAGGCTTTCATACTTGCTACAGCGGCAGATTCACCTGTGGTGATAATCGCATCAATTTCATTGTCTTTGATGAACGGGATGAATAAAGATTCGTATTTCTTATAATCTTTTTCGTGAATCTCCAATACTAGTTCTGGTCGAAATTCTAATCCTACATTTTCTAATCCTTTTTTATAACCTTCTAAACGTTGTTGACCAATATGAAGGTTACTCATGGTAGTAGCAAATGCAATTTTCTTGTGACCTTTTTTATACAAAAACTTAACAGTGTCTATGGCTCCGCTGTAGTCATCCGTAATCACTTTATCGCACTCAATATTCTGTGCTACCCGGTCGAACATTACAATTGGGATGCCATTATCAATAGTGTCTTGTAAATGGCTATAATCATTTTCTAACTCGGTTTCTTTTGATAATGAAACGATAAATCCGTCAATGGTACCGTTCGATAACATTTCTACAATTTCATTTTCCTTTGTCAAGGATTCATTAGAAATTGTAGTAATTACTTTATATCCGCTTGCAATCGCCGTTTTTTCAATCCCTTTAAACACCTGAGCAAAGAAGTAATTTAACATCGTTGGTAAAATCACACCAATCGTTTTGGTACTTCGATTTTTTAAGCTGATGGCATTGAAATTCGGCTTGTAGTTGTTTTCCTTTGCGTACTTCTGAATTTTCTCTTTGGTAGACTCACTAATTTCATAACTGTCATTCAAAGCTTTTGAAACTGTTGAAATAGAAACATTAAACTTTTTAGCTATATCTTTAATGGTGAGTTTTTTCATAGAGAAATGATTAGAGCTACGAAGATAGTGAAATCTTATTTTCTAAATTTAACTAAATATTAAATCTTGAGTTCCAATCTATTACTATTCTCAAGAGCTAAGACAAGAAAAACAATACTGTATTCCACCGCGATTAAGATGATGTTCTCCTGAAAAGGATTTGACGAATATGCATAGTAACTCAATACCACAAGCATACTCCAAACCATTGGATATTTAAAATTTGAAATACTTCCAAATAGCACTAAACTTGCCAAATACCAGGGATGAATTGTGGTTGAAAAGAAGTAGTAAAAAGTGAAGGCAAATAATAAACTATTGAAAAAGTGATTGGTTGTTTTGGTTTTCCTGATTAAGCTCAAGTATAAAATATAAATCACTACTATTCCGGGCAAAATTTTTCCGATAATTGCAATTTCATTCCATCCACGAAATAAATATCCGAGTTCACGAAAAACATAATAGAAGCTGGCATTGAATTCAAAATTTGTAAACCACAAGCCCACCGAATCCGAATAATTTGAAATCAAAGATGGTGTTAAGAAAGGTAAAAACAACAAAATATTTACAAGGACAACAATACCTCCGAAACTCATAAACGGAACAATTTTCTTGGTATTAAAATTGGTAAACCATTGATAAAATAGCGGTACAATTAACAACGGAATGAGCTTCACAGAAACCGAACACGCTAATAAAACGGCTGCCAAAATCCATTTTTTCTGAAGCAGTTTATACAATGATAACACCATAAAGAAGAGCATCACGGATTCAAAATGTAAATTTCCTGTTAGCTCAATAATGATCAACGGATTTAAAGCATACCAGAAAATCTGATTTGGGTGTAATCCTAATTTTTTCAGCAGTTTTCTACCATAAATGATAATACCAATATCGGCGAGAATAATTTGAATTTTTAATGCGACAACAGTCCATAGGATACTATCACCACCTAATAGGGCTCCAATTAGAAAACTAAGCTGATTTAACGGTGGATAATTACTAAAATGACTACCGTTTAATTCTCCCATACCCTCATATAATTCGGTCGCTCCAAATATGGGAGATAGTCCCTGATTGATGAATGTTTCAGGTAAAGATGCATAGGGATTAAATCCGTTTAAAATCATCCGGCCATCCCATATGAATCGATAAAAGTCCTGAGATAAATTAGGAATACTAAAAAGAAAAATCAATCGGAAAATAATCGAGACCTGAATAAGTAAGTTTGAATGATCAATTTCTTTTCGAAGGATGAAATAATAGCATGTGAATAAAACTACCCAAGAACCAAGCAAAGGAATAAATTGAGTTCTTTCCAAGAAATATCCTGAAAAAACATATAGAATTAAGCTTAATAAAATTAAGAAGTAGGTGCTGTTATTCTTTGCTCCAAAAGCCATTATGCTTTTGAGAAAATCGATTTAAAGAATACATAAATAAAGCCAATAAATAGCATTAGGTGAAACGGAAATAATCCGAAGTCACCACCTTGATCTCCAACGATAAATGCGCTGTACATTCCGAACACAAAATACAAAGCAAGTAATCCTTCAATGATTACATGAACAGAGGGTCTCTTCTTAATGTACTTGTTCGTTTTCCAACCGTCTTTAATCGACTTAATATTGAATTTGGGAGTACGTACAAATTCACTTTTTTTACCGAAATGACCTTCTAATACCGCAATTGTATTGTGTAAAGAGAATCCCATTGCAATGGAAAAGAATGTGAAAAATGCTCCGATATATAAAAAGAAGTTTTTGATTCCGCCACCATAGATATTCTTATACATATGCCAATAGCAAAAAAAGAAAATAATAGTGCTGAGCACAAAAAAGCTCATTATATAAAAGTAATTTTTAAGATGAGCGTATTCATTTTTGATGTAAAGCATTGGGATACTTAAAATCGCAACTAAGAATATGAACGTAAACATCGAACTGTTCAGTAGGTGCAGAATGCTGTGGATTTTTGTCTTTAGTCGGATGTTTGAGCTCCTCAAAATTCGGCTGATCATTTTTTGAAAATTTTCTGCTCCGCCTTTGTTCCATCTGAACTGCTGAGAACGCGCTGCACTAATAATCACCGGTAATTCAGCTGGTGTTACAACGTCTTCCAAATACTTAAATTTCCACTTTTTTAGCTGAGCTCTATAACTTAAATCCAGATCTTCAGTAAGCGTATCACCTTCCCAATTTCCAGCATCATAAATACATTCCTTTCTCCAGATTCCTGCTGTTCCGTTAAAGTTGATGAAGTGCCCCTGGCTGTTTCGACCTACTTGTTCCAGCGTGAAATGCGCATCCAAAGCAAAAGCTTGAATTTTAGTAAGTGTGGAATAATTTCTATTGATATGTCCCCAACGTGTTTGAACAACGCCAATTTCAGGGTCTTTGAAATACGGAACAGTTTGCAATAACCAATCGGATTCGGGTAAGAAATCAGCATCGAAAATGGCAATATACTCTCCCTTTGCGATTTCCAAACCTTCTTTTAATGCACCCGCTTTAAATCCTTGTCGGTTTGTTCTACGGATGTGCTGAATGTCAATTCCCTTTTCTTGTATTTTTTTAATGTGTTTTGCAGTTGTTTCAACGGATTCATCTGTAGAATCATCTAATACCTGAATTTCTAACTTGTCTTTTGGATAGTCAATTTTGGCGATATTTTTGAGTAATCGCTTCATTACATACAATTCGTTGTAAACAGGTAATTGTATAGTTACGTAAGGTGTCTCGTTTGGGTTGTTTAAGTCAAATTTAGGGCCCTCAATTGATTTCTTTTTGTTGCGTAAATAGTTGAATAACAAGTTCAACTGTGCAAGCGCATAACAAAATATTAAAATGAGCGAGAATGAGTAGATAACGATGATGATGTATTCTAGTATCATTTGGTAAAACCGTATTTAACTATCCAACCAATTATTTTTATGCCTGCAAATATAGTCCCTTTTACGGTTCCTGAAACTTTTGAGACCCCAATTCTGTTCCTATACTTCATTGGTATTTCACAATATTTGTATTTTTTGCGGATGGCTTTTAATTGCATTTCCACGGTCCAACCATATGTTTTGTCTCGCATTTCGAGTGCTAACAACTTATCATATTTGATGGCTCTAAACGGTCCAAGATCGGTAAATTTGGCGCCATACAAAAGTTTCATTAAAAATGTTGCTAACCAATTTCCGAAGACTTGTTGCGGAGTCATTGCTCCTTTTTCGCGCAGTTTTTTCACTCTAGAACCAATTACAAAATCCATTCCTTGCCACTGAATAGGTTCAATGAGTTCAGTTAACTGCTCTGGATAATCGGAATAATCACCATCCAAGAAAACAATAATATCTGGAAGAACATCCTGGTTGGAAACATAATCCATTCCTTTTAAACAGGCATATCCATACCCTTTTTGTTTTTCTAGTAGAACCGTTGCGCCAGCGTTTTTCGCATTTTCTTCTGTATTATCGTTAGAATTATTGCTAACCACAATAATTTCATCCACGATTTTGGGCACATCATGAACCACCTTTGCAATAGAACCTTCTTCATTGTAAGCAGGAATGATAACTTTAATTACAGGATTCATACCTTACGAGATCTTCAATAGATTTTAGGGGATAAAAGTATCAATAATTTGAAGTTTTGATGAATCTGAAAGAATTTATTTGTTAAGTAATTCCATTAAATCGACATCATTTCCCAATAAGATTTCTTTCGAATTGATTCTGCCTTTTTCAGGTCCGTTCTCCAATTTCAAAACGCCTCTTGGACAAACAGCAGAACAAATTCCGCAACCGACACAACTTGCACGAACAATATTTTCGCCTTTTTGTGCATAAGCACGAACGTCAATTCCTTGTTCGCAATACGTACTGCAATTTCCGCAGGAGATACATTGACCTCCATTTGTAGTAATTCTAAATTTCGATTTGAATCGCTGAATTAATCCCATGTAACCTGCCAACGGGCAACCAAATCGACACCAAACACGGCTTCCTAAAACCGGATAAAATCCAACACCAATCACTCCAGAAAACATCGCTCCAATTAAAAATCCGTAAGGCTTACTAAAATTATTGTAGATGCTTAATCCGAAGATTTCACCATTTCCAGTAAAGTATCCGTAGAGAACAGCCGATGTGACAATGATGATGAATAGGAGAACTGCATGAATCAGCCATCGCTCCAATTTCCATGCGCTTAATTTTTTTGATGATAAATGTCTGAATGGATCACCCGCAGTTTCTGCCAATCCACCGCATCCGCAGACCCACGAACAATACCAGCGTTTTCCAGCAAAATAGGTGATGATTGGCGTGAAGACCAAAAACATAAAGATTCCTGCGACTAGGTAGAACATTCCTAAGGTGCCACCATTTCGCATGCTATCTAAATGCCATGGCTCAAAGAAATAGTAATTCAAGGGCCACATGTTTTTGATATCCTTTGCGAAATAAGGTCTTTCCGTATTTAATCCTTCTAGGATTTCCGGAATCAAATACGCAAGGAATAGCTGGGATAAAATGACAACAATCGTTCGAATCAACTGATATCGATTGTGTCGGTATTTATACATGAACTTGATCCCTAAAGACAAAATTGCCAAAGTATATAAAGTTCCATATACAAACCACTGGTTTGCTGGCTGACCTTTAAAAAAATGACTCAATCTATCAAAAACAACAATAAGTCCGGTATTTGATGCACCATCGACTCCGAGTCCTAAATACGAAGGAAACCAATACAACAATACATAAAAAAGAGTCAAAACAATTCCAATCGCCCAACCCAAAACGCCTCGATTGGATAAGGTTTTAAAATAAACATGATTATTTTTGATTCCGGCCGGATGACGCAAGTACGTGCTTCTGGCATAGACAGTCGCCCCTGTGATAATCAATAGGATGGAGCCAATAGCAAACCAACTTTTAGGCTCAGCATGAATATTAAAGGTGGCAAGTGTTAAAATTAAAACGCCAATAAGTCCTAAAATTAATCCCAATTTCTGACTAATATTCATCGGAATTTGATGTGGATTTGAAATGGCCAAACTTGAATTTTTATCCATAATGATTTAAGCGTTTAGGCTGAAAATTCGTTTCCAACTCTTCTTTTTTGTTTTAATATTGGTATTGTTGTCTGTATTGAATTTCTCAACTATGTCTTGTTCATAGTGTTTGTAAAATTCCGGATCGAAATTAGCATCAATCAAATGCTCTAAAACAAATTCGACGTTCACTTCATCCGTTAACCATCGATCAAAAATCTCGTGTCTTAGCCGAATTCCGAAAGTGTTTATACCCAGAAATTTTCTATTTTTTTTATGGTAAGCAATGGTGATACAAATCTTTTCTGAAGGATGTCGCCACTGAAAATGAACTTCATCGTCCTTTTTGTTGTGCTCGCTAAAAACCCATCCGTATGTTTGATATTCGATGTCAAGAAATTTTGCAGAATTGAACCAATGTCCTGGTTTGTAGGCTCTTCGATTGCCGCAAATGGTTTGCGCCACAGTTTCACCCATCATTCTTCCTGTGTACCAAACCGCTTCAATTGTTCTGCGCTGTCCAATCGCTTTGCGTTGTTGAGCGCAATCACCAATGGCATACACATCTTTACAATTGGTTTCTAAAAATTCATTGACCAGAATCCCATTGTCTGTCTCAATATTCGAATGCTTTACAAATTCAATATTTGGTGAAACTCCAGCGGTTAACCCAACAACATTACAGGGGATTTCTTCTCCGGTTTCGGCAATAATAATCGATTTTACATTTCCATTTTCATCCGAGATAATCTCTTTTAAATTGGAAGACAATCGTAAATCGATATGATGTTCCAAAATATGTTCGTTAATCATATTCGATTCTTGTTCGGGTATAACACCATTCCAGAAACTGCTTTCCCGGACTAGAAATGTAACGGGAATATGGCGACTTAATAACATTTCGGCTAATTCAATTCCGATGAGTCCGCCACCAACGATAACCGCTCGCTTACATATATTGTTATTCGGAGCCAATTCTTCCAGGCTTTCAAGGTCTTGTTTGTGATACATGCCAAGTACTCCGTTCAAATCTTGCCCTGGCCAGCCGAACTTATTAGGTTTTGATCCGGTGGCTAGAATCAATTTGTCATAATTTATAACGGAACCATCAGCAAAAGACAAAGACTTTGTATTTGTATGTATTTGAGTAACCCAACCTAGTTTTAGATCGATGTTATTTTTACTCCAAAACCAATTTTCATAGGGTTGTGTATGTTCGAATTTCATATGACCCATAAAGACATACATAAGTGCAGTCCTTGAGAAAAAATAGTTGGTTTCGCCGGAAATAATGGTTATTCTGTAATTGGAGTTTTTACGGATGTGTCTCGCCGCGGTAACCCCAGAAATTCCATTTCCAATAATTACAATGTGTTCCATAGGTTGATGGTCGATAGTAGTTGAGTCGGAATTAAAGGTAAAAACTTAAACGGAGAAAATAATTGAATTGAAATTAATTTTTAGAAGTACCTAAATAACTTTGAAAAATATTTAACAGCTGATTAAGAGTAAACCATCAATAAATTCATTTTCTTTATTCGTGTTTTATCCATGAAAAATTTTTTTCTTTTTGGCATCTTTTGCTTTGTGGTGTATTCATCTGCTTCGCAGCAGCGAAAATTTAATGGTGTTAGTTTTGTTGCTTCTTCCAGGCAAATCAATCAAACGAATATTGCTCCGGTTTTAAATGTAAATGCGAATGCAGTTGCTTTAATGCCCTTCGGATTTATCCGAGACACATCTTCTCCCAAGTTAACTTTTAATTCAGATCGACAATGGTTTGGTGAAACGAAGAAAGGTTTGATACAATATGCTTTAGAATTTCAAAAGAAGAATGTGCAGATCATGGTAAAACCTCAAATCTGGATTTGGCGAGGAGAATTTACGGGTAATCTCACTATGGCATCTGAAGAAGATTGGCGAATACTCGAAGAATCTTATTCAGAATTTATTATGACTTACGCAAAAGTGGCTCAGGATATCGGTGCAGAGCTGCTTTGTATTGGTACCGAATTAGAGCAGTTTGTTATGCAAAGACATAGCTATTGGGTTTCATTAATTACGGAAATTCGAAAAGTATTTCGAGGAAAACTAACCTATGCGGCCAACTGGGATGAATTTAAAAGGGTCCCGTTTTGGGGTGAATTAGATTTTATAGGTGTCGATGCCTATTTTCCGCTAACAGATTTGAAATCACCCGCTGTTGCAGATTTTGAGGCGGGTTGGAATAAACATAAAATAGAAATAAAGGCTATTCAAGCTAGATTTAAAAAACCAATTCTTTTTACCGAATTTGGCTACCGAAGTGTTGATTATACAGGTAAAAAGCCCTGGGAATCGAACCGAATTGAAGGCAGTTTGAATTTAAAAGCTCAAGAAAATGGACTTCAAGCACTATACAATCAGTTTTGGAATGAAGAATGGTTCGCAGGCGGGTTTGTGTGGAAATGGTTTGTAAATCACGATCGAGTAGGTGGTATTTACAACAATCGCTTTACTCCTCAGAATAAACCTGCAGAAGACCTCTTGAAGAAACTATACCAGCAATAAACCGGTCATGAAAATTTCTTTTTTGCCTTTCCTATTTCCTATTATCTTTAGGATTTCATTTAATTTCATTTCAAAATTGATGGTATGAGCACCTATGTTATTGGCGATATTCATGGTGGATTGAAAGCTTTACTTCAAGTTTTAAATAAACTGGAATTACAAGAGGGAGATGAACTTATTTTTATGGGTGATTATGTAGATGGATGGAGTGAGTCTGCTCAGGTAATTTCATTTTTGATGGAATTATCCGAAACTTTTGCATGTTTATTTATTAAAGGAAATCACGACATATGGTGTGAAGACTGGCTGCGTGAAGATAAAGTAAATCCGACTTGGTATATGCATGGCGGAAAAGAAACGATGGATAGCTATGCAGCTTTTGGAAAAGATAAGAAAAAAAAGCACTTGGCTTTTTTTGAGGCAATGAAATTGTACCACATCGATGAACAAAACAGACTATTTGTGCACGCCGGTTTTACCTCAATGCATGGAGTAGAGAAAGAATACTTCGACTTTGTTTTTACTGTTGATCGAACCTTATGGGAAATGGCACTATCTATTGATGGAACTTTGAAAATAAAGGATTATAACTATCCAAAACGACTGCAGCATTATTATGAGATTTACATCGGACACACTCCAACAACGAACTTTGGATTTACAGTTCCTATGAATGCAGCAAATGTCTGGAATATTGATACTGGAGCTGCATTTAAAGGTCGAATTTCAGGCATGAATATCGATACAAAAGTAGTTGTTCAAAGTGACAATTTACCAGAATTGTATCCGAAGGAAAAAGGGAGAAATAAATAGATTTTCGTTTAAATTTTATTAAAATTTTTAAATGCACCGGGTAATAAACAAATTTTAAAGTACTGAAAACCAAATGATTAGAATTTTAATGCTGAAAAAACAGGTTTCAAAACTTGTTTTTGAAAAATTTATTCTTAATTTTATCGTTCAGAATTCGTTGATTTTGAGGTTTTTACTGCCTTCTTTTTTTGATGAGTTTCTCTTTGCCCGAAATAAATTTCCTCCACGAATTAGTCGCCCCAACTACTTGTAATTGTTTCTTTTTAAAAAAGTTATAACCCGATTGGAAGAAACATTTAATGCAAAACCCCCCCCTAAGATTCTCAGTTAATCCCTAAGATTTACAGAATATCTTTTGGTTTTTAGAATTACATGATGCCGATTTACGTCTTTTAGCATGCTACACTATGGCTGTTATTGTCTGAAACATCTTTGTATTTCAATGTATTAGAACTAAATAGTTAATCCTAATTGGAACAATTTAATTCTAAGTGTTATGGAAACTATACTACATCGCTTTATTACTAAGACCTCAGTGTTGGTCACTATTTTTTGTTTTTTTGGTACGATAGAACTTATTGCGTCGGCAAGCGATCATCCAATTAATTACAACATATTGCCCTGTGATCCGGCCATTAATTCGACTTCGACAGCTTCAATCACAGATGGCGATACAAAAACTCTAGTGGGTTCACCCAGTGGAGGAACCTGGACCATCGTTTCAGGAGGTGGAACTATCAGCGGAACGACATACACTCCAGATGATATCAGTACCAACACAGATGTTACTATTCGATATACCATTGCCGCGGATGGTTTATGCGTTG
>JALQZD010000186.1 GCA_023258495.1 Polaribacter sp. | reverse complement strand
GTCGATAAATTTCTGATGATTACAGCCGGGGCGATATATAACATCGGATTCAATTCCATTTTATTGCTTTTTGCAGGGTCCTTCAATCGAAAACGAATTGATTTGGACAAGAGTGCTTTTGCGAATTATCAAGGGACAAGTGCAACCCAATTTGTGGTTATAATTCCAATCTTAGCTTTACCTATGTTGTTGTTTTGGGTTTTCAAAACAACGGTAAGTTTTAATGCGGGAATTTTATCCATAGCCTTAGTAGGTTTATTCACCTTAGTATTCAAGAAGTACTTCATGAATTTTATTGAGCGAAAGTACATTCAAGACAAGTACGCTGCAATCCACGCTTTTGATCAAAAAGCTTAAAAAAATTAAAATTATGATTCAAGTAAAAGAGATATCAAAAACATACGGAAAGGCTGAGGTGTTGAACATCCAATCCTTAGAGATTCCAACCGGTGAAAGTTTCGGATTGGTAGGAAACAATGGTGCCGGAAAAACTACCTTATTCAATATCATGTTGGATTTGGTTCGCCCAACAACTGGCGCAATAACCAATAATAATATCCAGGTCAATGAAAGTGAAGAGTGGAAAACATTTACCAGTTCCTTTATAGATGAAACCTTTCTAATTGGCTACTTAACTGCCGAAGAATACTTTGAGTTCATTGGAGATCTTCGCGGAATGAATAAGGCCGATGTACAAAGCTTCTTAGTGCAATTCGATGAGTTCTTTAACGGTGAAATCTTGGGTAAAAAGAAATACCTGCGTGATTTGAGTAAAGGAAACCAGAAAAAAGCTGGAATCGTGGCAGCCATGATGGGGAACCCTAAAGTGGTTATTCTCGATGAGCCTTTTGCAAATCTGGATCCGACCACTCAAATTCGATTAAAGAAGATCGTTAAAGAACTTACAGAAGATAGAGATGTTACGGTTTTAATTTCGAGTCACGACTTATCGCATGTCACAGAAGTTTGTGAACGAATTGTTGTTCTAGATAAAGGGAATGTGGTAAAAGATATTCAGACGTCCCCGGCAACTTTAAAGGAATTAGAAACCTATTTCTCGGTGTAGTCGAACTCTATTCCTAAATATTTACCCTTTCTTACATACGATTTTGAATAGAAATCAGTTGTAATTAAGGGTTTTTTATTTCGTATAATTAATTTTTAGTTTAGTTTTAAGGCGTGAAGAAGTCGTTCATTTTCCTAATTTCTTTAGTGGTAAGCTTGGTATTACTAGATGCATGTAGTACCAAAAAAAACACTTTTATTTCTCGAAATTATCAAGCACTGACTACCAACTACAATGTATTATTTAATGGCCAGCAAGCCTTAGAAAACGGAATTACGTCCTTAAATGAAAATTATAAAGACGACTGGTTTGAGATTCTTCCGATAGAGCCGATCAAGTTTGAAGGAAACAAGGTGGTGCTTCGAAACATGAATTTTAATATCAATTCAGGATTTAATTCCAACTCGAATTCCAATCAAAAAACAGAACAAACTCCTTTTGAAAAAGCAGAAGAGAAGGCAGTAAAGGCCATCCAAAAGCACAGCATGAATTTTGACGGATTCGAGCGCAATCGAAAGATTGATGATGCTTATCTGTTACTTGGAAAGGCACGTTATTACTCACAGCGATTTATTCCGGCTATTGAGGCTTTTAATTATGTAATTGCTAATTATCCGGATGCCGATTTAATCGCTGAAACTAAAATTTGGAGAGCCAAAGCCAATGTTCGTAATGATAACGAAGAGCGAGCTATCGAGACGATGAATCTGTTGCTCTACATTAAAGATACCCTTGAAACAGATGTCTCTGATCGTATCAAAGAACAGGCGCACACAGCGATGGCAATGGCCTACTTTAAAACGGATACACTTCAAAAAACAATAAAACACTTACAATTAGCAACAAGAACGTTAAAATTGAAAGATCAGGGTGCTCGAAATTTATTTGTTTTGGGTCAGGTGTATGCAAACCGCGGCGATAAAGACTCTGCAGTTATGGTTTTTAAAAGACTTGTTGATTTTAAACAGGCACCAAAGAAATATCGCATTCACGGAGAAATTGAATTAGCCAAAAACACTACTTCCGATTCTGCAGCAGTCCTAGTTATGAATCGATTGGACAATTTGATTAAAGATCGAGAAAATCGAAAGTTTTTAGATGAGTTGTATTTTCAAAGAGCTGTTCTTCACCAAACGAATGATAGTATTGCTTTGGCTATTGATGATTATAATAAATCGTTACGATCTGTGGGCGGAAGCAAGAAGCAAAGAACATTTACCCATGAACGATTAGGGAACTTATACTTCGATAAAGCCAATTATACCATTGCAAGTGCTCACTATGATAGTGTTTTACAGTTTGCAGAGGATGACAAGAATTTACGTATTCGTCGCGTCATGAGAAAGTCCAAAAACTTAGCAGAGTTGATTAAAAACGAGCAAATCGTCACAGAAAATGATAGCATTTTAACACTTGCAAATCTTTCTAAGGCGGATCAGAGAGTGTATTTTGAAGGTTATGTTTCAAAATTGAAAAAAGCTGATGAAGAGTTAGCTCAATTATTATTGAATCGCGCCAATTTCTCATCCAACAATTCTCTACAATCAACAAAAAAGCAAGGGTGGTATTTCTACAATCCACAGGTTTTAAGTTTTGGTAAAAGTGAATTCAAAAAGTTTTGGGGTACGAGAAGATTGGAGGACAATTGGAGATGGTCGACTAAAAGATCCGCTCGGAATTCGGAAACTGATGAGAAAAAGGAGATTGTGAATAATCGATATAATGTGGATGATTATATCGCTCAGATTCCGACCGATAAAAGTATATTAGACAGTTTATATGCGCAACGCAATCAGGCATTGTATGATTTAGGACTCATTTACAAAGAGCAATTTAAAAATGCTGATTTAGCGATCAAAAGGTTCCAAAGATTGGAAAAATTATCGCCTGCGAAGGAGTTAATTCTTCCATTAAACTGGCATTTGTATCAGATTTATAAGGTATCAGATTTAGCAAAATCAGAGAAATATAAAAACACCATTTTATCCAATTATCCTGATACTGTTTTTGCTAAAGTGATTCAAAATCCGGAAGAGAAAATTGAAGAAGAGGTAGAAGAAGATGTAGTTCAGGAGTTTTACAAGAAATTATATTACCTGTATAAAGACAACAAATTCGAAAAGGTCGTTTCGAAAGTAGATTCCATCGTACCAACTATTCGTGGGAATGAATTGGAGCGAAAACTTCAATTATTGAAGGCTCTATCCGTTGGAAAAAATGATAGTAAAGAAGCTTACAAAAAAGCCTTGGAGTTTGTTTCTGTAAATTTTGGTAATTTTGAAGAAGGAAAGAAAGCGAAGGAGATTTTAAAAAAACTGAACAAATAATTGTTTTCGTTTTGAAAACAAGAATGACTCAAAGTAGAGTCCTAAATTTATGATTATGGAGAGAAACGTAATTGCAAAAAATACATTCATTACCGGAGAAATAAAGTCGGACGGCGATTTCCGCATTGATGGCACTTTAGAAGGTAGTTTGATCACCAAAGGAAGAGTGATCATTGGAGTCGAAGGCTTCGTAAAAGGAAACATTGAAGCCTCTAATGCGGATGTGGAAGGGAAAATATCGGGGAAATTAATTGTCAATAAAACATTAACTGTAAAAGCAGCTGCCAATATTTCTGGTGACGTAGTGGTAGGAAAATTATCTATTGAACCCGGAGCAACATTCAATGCGACATGTGCAATGAAAACTCCGAAACCCACACAACAGTTATACGCAAACAATGGAGCGCAAAAACCCGAAAAAAAGCTCGCTAAATAAAGCCATGCAACTTTCTGGAGCTGGAATCCAAATGGGGCTAACCATTTACCTTGGTTTTCTTCTCGGAAAATGGCTTGATGCTACCTTTGAAACGAATTTCTTGGAAAAAACCGTAACACTTTTGGCCATTTTTCTATCCATGTATTCCTTAATTAAACAAGTAAACAAATTACATGATTAAGCCATTACTACTTCCAATTGGTTCATTTTTGGCGTTGTACTTGTTAGGTTTTTGGATTCATGACAATTATTTGGCCCTTGCCCATATCAACTTGCCTTTTTCGCTTGAGAAGAGTTACCTATTTCATTTTTTATTCTCTTCGTTGTTAATCATACACTTTGAATTTCTGTCAAGAGTGAAGAGTGTAAAGCCACTTTTAGGTATCATTTATATGGTGAGTGTGGTGTTGAAAATTGTCTTGTTTGCAATCGTGTTTAAATCGGTGGTAATAGACCAGGAAACCTTGACGTTAAATACGAAATATGCACTACTTCTTCCAGCCTTGATTTTTCTACTTTTTGAGGTCGTTTTTGTGTCCAAAATTTTACTTGGAAAAGAGCCTGAACATTAAACGTAAAAAAGGGTTGTTTTAATATATTTATTATGTAACTTTGCGCCGAATTTAGAAAGCGTATTTTGATAATGAAACTGGCCGTAAAATTGAAAAAACAACTAGTTCTTTTATTTTTCATCATTTTTAGCACTTTAGCTTTTGCTTCTGGAGGTACAGAAAGAAAAGACGGCAAAGATGGTGGCCAAATTAATACTAAAGAAGAGGTGGAAGCCTATATCATCCACCACATCAAAGATTCTCACGATTTTTCTTTGTTTTCATACACTGATGGAGAAGGTGTTCGCAAGCACTTTGGGTTTCCATTACCAGTAATCGTTTATACAAGTCAAGGGTTAGTTACCTTTATGTCTTCAGAATTTCATCACAATGATGACGGTCATGTTATTGTTGAGAAAGATGGATTGAAATTCGCTAAAATTCACTCAAAAATCTACGAATTAGATGCAGAGGCATCAACAGTTTCTTTTGATGCAGACCACCATCCAACAAACGCTCACAAAGTGTTGGATTTTTCTATTACTAAAAGTGTTGTAGGAATTTTATTTGTGGGGCTGTTATTATTATGGTGGTTCTCAAGCTTAGCAAGACAATATAAAACCAAACAAATTCCAACAGGATTTGCCCGTGTATTAGAGCCATTAGTAATCTATGTTAGAGATGAGATTGCTAGACCAAATATTGGAGATAAACATTACAGAAGATTTACGGGTTATTTATTGACTGTGTTCTTCTTTATTTGGGTATTGAATTTATTAGGATTAACACCATTAGGATTTAACGTAACTGGGCAAATAGCTGTAACAGCGTGTTTAGCAATTTTTACATTAATCGTATACACATTTAGTGCTAAAAAAGACTATTGGGGTCACGTTTTATGGATGCCAGGAATTCCTGTTTTTGTAAAACCAATTTTAGCAATAATCGAATTAGCGGGTCATTTTTTAATTAAACCATTTTCGTTACTAGTGCGTTTGTTTGCAAACATTACTGCGGGTCACGTTGTTTTAATGAGTTTAATTGCTATAATGTTTACGCTTAAAAATGAACTAGGAGTTGTTGGTGCAACAGGTTTGTCTTTTGCACTTTCATTTTTAATAATATTAATTGAGGTTTTAGTAGCTTTCTTACAAGCTTATATTTTTACAATGTTATCAGCATTGTTTATAGGTATGGCTGTAGAAGAACACGAGCATCATTAATACAATTTGTTTAATTTAATATAAATACAAGTATTATGTACAATTTAATTGGAGCAGGATTAGTAGTAATCGGAGGTGGAATTGGACTAGGTCAAATTGGTGGTAAAGCAGTAGAAGGTATTGCTCGTCAGCCAGAAGCTAGTGGTAAAATTCAAACAGCGATGATTATTGTTGCAGCACTTTTAGAAGGGTTAGCATTTGGTGCATTAATCTTAGGTCAAGGTTAAGAAACTAAAAGAACAAAAAAATAGCGTTCTGTAACGGTTGGTTACAGAACCTGTTTTTAAATTAAACAAAAACAAAAAAATAATTTAAGATAATGGAAGCTTTATTACAAGATTTTTCACCTGGCTTATTTATAATTTTAACCGTTTTACTATTAATTTTAATT
>JALQZD010000080.1 GCA_023258495.1 Polaribacter sp. | reverse complement strand
CTTTGCCCTGTGGTTGCTGAACCACTTGGTCCGCAGACGCACTACTTTGCACTGACGAAGGTGATGACGTTGTTTCTACCGTATCTGCAACCCTAGTGGAAAGCTTCATCTGAATCGAAGGCGAAGTCGTTATTCTGCTTTTTGAAAAGCACCAAGTCCCCAATCCATATGACTTAAAACACAAGCTAAATTAAGCAATTTTTCATCAAAATGTTCATTACCATCAAATACAGGTTTGATAAATTCATGATACTTTTTGTAGGTTAATCCCAAATCACCTCTCTTCTTCGAAATATATTCTAATGATTTTTCAAAAACTTGAGATTTATCAATATTTTTAAAGTAATCTGAAAGTGCATTTACGGCTTTGGTACCAACACCGTTCAAACCAACCGATTTCTTGAAGGCTTTGGTGTCGTATTTTCCTCCCGTATTCATCTTGGAAACAACATCTACTACTTTACCTAACGGAATTCCACGTCCGTAATCTCGAACCGTTACTTTGTTCCCCTGAATTGATATCTCAATGGTCTTTCCTGCTCCCATTACATATTCGTCGATGGAGTTATCCAAAACTTCCTTCAATAAGATGTAAATTCCATCATCGGCAGCAGATCCATCACCCAGTTTTCCAATATACATTCCGGGACGCATTCTGATGTGTTCCTTCCAGTCTAGGGAGCGTATATTTTCTTCTGTATATTTCGTTTGCTGACTCATAAAAATTGTTGAGAATATATGGAGTATTCGTGCTAAAATAACACTTCATTGAGGAATATAAAATGCTAGATTGAATTAGTTATTAACATGATTTTAACTAGGAAAATCGGGCATTCACAGAGAGATATCACAAAATAAAACAATTTGTTAGATTTTTAAACAAATGATGGTAAGGCTACTGTAATTTTTACTTTTACACTTTATAACATTAGAAGAATGATAGAAAGATCAAAATTACTGGAATTAGCAAAAACATACGGTAGTCCCTTATACGTTTATGATGCCAATACGATCGATAGACAATACCAAAGGTTAACAGACGCTTTTAAAGGAGTGAAGAACTTAAAATTGAACTATGCAGTTAAGGCTTTGTCAAATATCAATATTCTTCATTATTTCAAGAATTTAGGTGCAGGGTTGGACACGGTCTCCATTCAGGAAGTACAATTGAGTTTGGCAACCGGTATCCATCCGAAGGATATCATCTACACCCCTAACGGAGTTTCACTTCAGGAAATTGAAGAAGTAGCTGCTATGGGTGTTCAAATCAATATTGATAACCTTTCCATTCTAGAGCTATTCGGACAAAAGCATCCTGAAATTCCGGTTTGCATTCGAATCAATCCGCATATCATGGCCGGAGGAAATTCAAAAATTTCTGTGGGTCATATTGATTCAAAATTTGGCATTTCTATTCATCAGGTACCTCACATAAAACGAGTAGTTGAAAACACAGGAATGACCATCAACGGTATTCATATGCACACGGGTTCTGATATTTTAGACATCGACACCTTTTTACGCGCCACAGAAATCTTATTTGACGTTGCAAAACAATTCGATAATATCGACTTTATTGATTTTG
>JALQZD010000079.1 GCA_023258495.1 Polaribacter sp. | reverse complement strand
AAAAAGCCCAATAAAGAGAAGTATAAGTAGCGATTGAGGTTTCATTACAATGGTTGCCAAGTCACGTATATGACTTCGTGATAAGCTTTGTGATTTTGGTTTAGCTTTTTTGAAGGTAACCAAAAGCGCAACGCGTCCGATCATGAATCATATACGTTGTTGCCACACGTAGTTTAATTTATGTATATCGTTATCAATTTGTCTGAATTAAACATTGCCGCAGGAGAGATTACTTTTTCGCTCATGGGAATATTGCTGCCATAGCGTTCCTTCATCTTAGCTTTCACAATATCATTGGTTATGTTAAAGTCTGATAGTTGCTCAAGTTCTCCGATTTCGATGTCTGCTGCTTGCTTGTAGATTTTCCAAACAAGTTCAGAGCAATAGATTTTGTCGTCTGACCACTCAAAGTAAATGTCATATGGTTTCCCTTTAAATTGATCTCCAATTTGTTTCATTCTAGTCATGACCGAACTAGTCAAAAGTTGGTCAGCATTTTCTAGTCGTTTAATTACGTAATGACTATTCTCACCACGTTTTATCCATTCAGAAAGTGCTGTCAATTTCACGGGTTGAACTGCTTCATAGACGAAAAACTGTCCATCATTTTCATAAATGATTCCCATATGACTGTACTTAGAACCTGTCGCTAATTGTATTGCTTTACTTTGGCCAGACTTTGAAGTCTGAAAAATAATGTCGCCATTTTGAATCTTCTCTTCGAGTAAAACCTTTTGAAATCGAGGAACATCTTTTTTTACTCCATCTGCAAACTGGTACATTTCAGTCCCCCAATACCCTAGGAAAGCTAGAATTCCAATTGTGAAAATAATCAGGAGTGTTTTCTTCATTTGGTTGTTTCTATGTGTGGCAAGTCACGTATATGACTTCGTGATAAGCTTTGTGGTTTTGGTTTAACTTTTTTGAAGGTAACCAAAAGTGCAACGCGTCCGATCATGAATCATATACGTTGTTGTGCAGAGTTGCTTTCTGGTTTATTTGTGAGGTCAGGTCAAAAACCCGATTGCCAAGATATGTTTCGAATTGCCCTGGGTTGGAAACGGTCGTATGAAAAATCTTTTGATGTAATTCGGTACATTCTGGCGTCCTAGAAAACTCCTTGAAACATTGATGTCTCATCCTTTTAAGGGTTTTAGCCTTTAATGTTTTAACCGAAAGGACCTGTCCTTCACTAACAGCTGCTACTAGAAACATTTCATGTTTTTGTTTGCCATAAACCTTTTTGTTGACACCCAAAGTAGAGGTGCCAAAAATAACCGTTGACGAAAACCAGTCCATTCTGATTTTCTCTGAGGTGTTAAAAATGCTCCCTATTAAATTTTCCAACCCCGAACTACTGCTCGAATCAGTCTTATCAGTATAAATAGCTGTTAGATAGAATGTTGAGTCTTCAATTGCAAAAAATGCGGTGTACTGGTTATTGGCGTGAGTGTAAGGTTCGTCCATTTCTGGCATAAGGTCGGGGTATAATTCAAAATAAGGGTCTAATGGCCTATTTGAAAGGACAAGTGTGTCGCCATTTACAATGAGATAATCCTGAAAAGTGACAATATTCCCTGCTTGAGAAACATGAAAAAATAAAACTAGAATAGCTGTGATTGCAATTTTCATTCAGTCTATGTCAATTCTGCACAAGTCACGTATATGACTTCGTGATAAGCTTTGTGATTTTGGTTTAGCTTTTTTGAAGGTAACCAAAAGTGCAACGCGTCCGATCATGAATCATATACGTTGTTGTGGTGTCGTTTTTATTTTATTTTCTTTCCGTTTTCGTCAATATAAAACCATTCGTCAGATTCAATTCTAGTATGGTCATCATACTTGTCTCTAATTTCTCTTGCGTCAAAAGTGACCTTCGCTTTTCCGTCTTTGAACCACCAAGCAAAGTCATACTCACAAGGAATAACTATTTGACCGTATTTATTGGCAAACCCCATTTTTCCATTTCTTTTTGCTCGAACTAGTCCTTCGTGAAAATATTCAGGTCCGTTGTCAAAAGACACAATGTCGTAAAGCGTTTTTTGATTTCTGTCAATCGCAATCCACCTTCCATATGAGCTATCCTTTGGAAATTCTATTACAATTGCATAATGGGTTAGAGTATCTGTGCCTAAATACGCATACCTGTCAAATGGAATAATTGTATCTCCTTTTGTATTTAAGTAAGCTACTCGAGAGCCATATTGCAGGTATTCTTCGTCCGTAACTGCTATTAAAAGCTCTTTTGCGATTGTGTCCGTTTGGGACTTGTCAAAATAAGCATAGTTAGTAGCCCCCTTTTCGGATTTCTGTCCGCAAGAGAAAACACTAATAGTGCTAAATACTAATATGATTAACTGACTGAATTTCATTCTTCTCGAATGCACCACAAATCTTGTATATAACCTCGTATCAGCAGAAGTCGTTTTGGTTTCCTTTAAGATAACCAAAAGGACGATGCGCCCGGATATGAGTTATATACGTTGTTGGCGGTAGTTAATTTTTAGTTTGTACCCAACCCAAATTATCATTTAAATCAGATTGGGGAAATATATCATCTGCTGTATGTGGAACACCATCTATGCCTGATGAAAATAGCAAATATGTATCTCCGAGATTCTCAAAATTATAGTAAATGTTAACACCATTTTGCGTAGTTTGGATAGGATCGAATAAAAACAACATATCATTTTCAAGTTGAGTTAAAGAATCTGGATAAAAACCGTTCTTGAGTTTATAGAATTCTATGTCTCTGATCAAGGAATTCATCTGTATTTGAGCGTTTTCCTCCCACAACTCTTTGAAATATTTTGGATTGGAACCAATATGAAAAAGCGTTGTATAAACACCTAAACTGAAGAGGACGCAAGCAATCCCTATTATAGTGAGCATTTTGTCTTTATATTTTAAAATTCCATATAAAATCAATCCTACACCTACAAATAGGCCTACTAGAGGAATAAATCCTAATAATCCCAATAAATAAGGAGCAGATGTACTCTTCTCCCCTTTTCTGATATACTTGTTGTTTTTTGAACTACTCATATAATTTGGACTTAATGCGCATCATTTTAGATAACTTTTAATTACCGCCAAATCTCGTATATAACCTTCGTCAATGGTATGCCATTGGTTAACGGTATGCCGCTGGTCAATGAAATGCCTTTGGTTAACGTGCTGGTAATCACAGAGAATGAATCCGGAGATCCTTTAATAATTAGTTACCAGAACGGCATGCCCTTAGTCAATGG